>JANLSI010000679.1:0-6510 GCA_031362345.1 Pseudomonadota bacterium | reverse complement strand
ATTGACCTGCGGCTGCCAGGCGTCGGTGACAATGGCGATACGCATCAGCGTACGCCGCGCCGTAGATCGCGGTCACGCGGCAATGGAGAACCCGGCATGGATGCGCCCCGTGCAATGCACTATGGGCGGCAACGATAATTTTTCAATATGACGGCTGTTCGCGATACAACTCCCGCACCAGCTTCGCTTTGTATTCACAGCGCGGCAGGGGTTTGTTCGCCACCAGCTCGATAACCGCACGGAAGATCAGCTTGTCCCGTAGGCGTGCATCAAAACACTATCAAATATCGCATGCAGCAATTGCGTGAAGCCTTCGGTCGCGATCCGAGTCGCGGCGATCTGCGTCTGGAAATCGAACTCGCGCTCAAGATTCGACTGTTGCGCTAAGACGCGGCCGGCCAAGGTCCGGCCTTCGCCAGCCGTGCTGTGTTCAAACGCGCCGACGACGACGGCCTAGCCACGGGACGATGGCCAGTGCCAGCGCCGCCAACGACAGCGAGGCGGGCTCCGGCACCACGCCCAAGCGTGGCGTCAGCGGCCGGCACGCGCCCGATCCACAGGGCGAGCCGAGTGCGCGTACCACGACTCGTGCGGCAGCCCGGTTGTTGTTGACACCGGGTGGCGCGACCTGGGCGGCCACGATACAGATGGCGCAGGCGACACCGGTGCTGCTGCGGGTATTGGTCTTGAGCAGGAAGCCGAGCGACAACAGCCCATTGGTATTTGGCTGCAGTCCATGAAGCGGGCTCCAACGGCTGAAGCTGAAGACCGACAAATCGGCAAGATCGAACGCGCCGACACTGGCGATGTCCCACGCGAAGGCCGACAGCTCAAGCGCATCCACTTGAGGTGCGGTGGCGTTGGACTTGATGCTGAAGCTACCACTGCCGGCCACGCCGAGGTCGAAGGTATAAGTCAGTGGCACCGCCTGAGCGAGGCCCCAAGCGGCCTGTAGCACCACGAGTGCCAGCAGGCGACGAACAAAATTGCTTTTCATGAGACGGGTTCCTGTAGTGGTCAAAAGCCGGCGGGCCACTGTGGCCACCGCGTGCCGATTGCGGATGCGTGGTGGCGAGTCCCGCGAACCTGCGTGGCCGGATTATCGGCACAACGCCCACCTGCGTAGCGCGGCCAAGACGCGCTTCAAAACTTGTTCACGATCGGCCGATGGTTTTGCGGGCTGGGTCGCGTTTGCGACTCGTTCACAGCACAACTCGACGCAGTTTTTCACACTTGCAGGGAACTCTCGGCGCGCGCCAATCGAATACACCAAGACCACCGCGCAGCCATGCCGGGGTCGACAAGTATTCGAAGCGCAGGGGGTAGGGTTTGAACGCAAGTGCAAGACAGCGGCGCGCGGCGCGTCTGGAATTCGTGCTGGAATATATTGACGCCCATCCCGGTGAAACCGGCAATGTGGAATTCCTGTCGGAACTCGCCAGCATTTCACCGTTTCACTTCCACCGTGTGATGTCGAGTTATCTCGGCGAGTCAGTCTCGTCCTACGTGCGACGCCGCGCGCTGGAGCGCGCCGCGCTACGGATGTTGCTCGACGGCGCATCGGTGACCACCGCCAGTGCACTGGCCGGCTATTCCAGCTCGTCAGCCTTCGCGCGCGCCTTCCGCCGACAATTCGACACCAGTCCACGCCAGCTCGCGCAAGGCCTGCACGCGCGGCGCGCGGTGTGCGCGCCCGGTCTGCCGCACGGACTCGAATTCCGTACCTTGGCCGAGCAGCAAGTGTTGGCCCTGCGCCGCTACGGCGCGCAACGCACGGCCGCGCCTGCCGCCTGGGCGGCGCTCAAGAACTGTTTGCTCAACGGCACGCAAGCCACGCCACCAAGCTGGATAGGTATTCCCTGCGATAGCCCCGAACTGACGCCGGCGGCGCGCCGTCGTTACGACGCCTGCGTGGATGTCGCCCTCGCGGCCGACGCCTGCCTGGTGCGCAAACACCTGGCCGGCGGCGACTACGCGGTGTTTCAGTTTCGCGGCTCGCTGGACGCGCTCGAAGACGCCCACGCCGCGATACGCTGGCACTGGTATCCGCAGTCGGGCGCGCGCATGCGCGATGCACCGGCCTTCCATCGGCTGAACAACGCGATCGGCGACGGCGAACTGGTGGCCGAGATATTTTTTCCCATCGCGCGCGCAACGGCGCGACAGCGCGCCAGCGTGAGCGCCGCCCGTCCAGCGCGTAACGATGCCCTGCTTTGAGCAATTCCGGGATAGCAGTATGCAAGTATGCTGCGTAGGCTTGCACGGTGGCGATTAACAGGCGCCCTCGACCAAGCCTTCGCCATGTCGAGGCCGCACTTAAATCAAAGCTGCACGCACAGCCAAGAGGTATGAACCGATGAAGAAGGAAATATTTAAGCTGCGCCACGCGGCGCTGGTCACCGCCTTGGCGCTGGCGATGGGCGCGCCGCTGGCCTTCGCCGATGAGGCGCCGGTCGAAGTCAGCACCGACGTCGTGGCACTGCCGGGCGATGGCATCGGTGTTGGCATGGTGGTGGGCGACGGCGCGGTCGTTGATCCCCAGCCGACCGTTGGTGACAACGTCACCATTGATCCGCCGGCACTACCCGTCGAGGGGGGTGATGTGGTGCTGACAGATCCGATCCCGGTCGAGGCTGGCGAACTCATGCCGGAAGAGGCAGCGCCGGTCGAGGGTAACGACGTGGTGGTCCTCGATGAGGTGCCGGTGGTTGAGGTGCCGGTGGTTGAAGTGCCGGCGGAAGAGGTAGTGCCCGTCGAGGGTAACGAAGTGGTCATCGATGAAACACCGGCGGAAGAAGTGCCGATGGATGACTGCGGCGTGATCTGCCAAAACGTCGCCGGCGAACCCGAACCAGCGGTCTACAAGAGTGATGACGTGGCGCCTGAAGTCATGCAGTTCGGGAGTAATAGCGAGTCGCCGGATCCGGCATTGAACGTCAGCGCCGAGTTGAGCGGCGCCGTCGGCGTTGCTGAGCAGCTTGGTGCAGCCGACATCGCCCTGCAGGACGGCACGGCGGTCGATCCACTGGTGATGGCAGCCCCGGCGACGGTGGTTGCCAGGGCCACCACTCGTGACAGCGTCAGTGTCATTCGGGACGGCCATCTGCGCTAAGTCCTGAGCCCGGGCCGGCGGTCGACGCAGGCCGAAAACGGGCATACTGGACGCCCCGCCCCGTACCGGGGTGGGGCGTTTTTTGGTGTTTCTAGCGCCCTGAATTGCCGCCACCGATGCGCTGATGCCCTTCGTCGATCGCCTCCCCGCCGACGCGCCGTGGCGCGCGTGCCTGCGCGCCTTACTGTTGACCATTGCGTTGGCGATGCAGGGCACTGCAAACGCCGCACCGCGGTCACCCGCCAGCGTCAGCGCGCGCATGGTGGTGCGCGAATTCGTCTTCAGCGGTAATACCGTCTTTGCCACGCCGCAATTACTGGCGATCGCCGCACCCTTTGTCGGCTACACACTGGCCGACGCCGATCTGCAAGGCCTGCTGCAACGACTGACCGACGTTTATCTGCAGGCGGGCTTTTCCACATCGCGCGCCACCCTGCCCGACCAAGAAGCGCGCGACGGCGTCCTGCGCATCGACATCGTCGAAGGCTTTCTCCAACAGATAGTCGTCAACGGCACGCACGCTATCGATCCGGCCTATATCGCCACGCGTTTGCAAGTGGGCCTCACGGCACCGCTCAACCTCGCGGTACTCAACGCCAATCTGCGGCTCTTGATGCAGGAGCGCGGCATTTCCAACCTCAACGCCGAACTCGTGCCCGGCAACAAACGCGGTGGTGCGGTACTCAAGGTCGCGGTCGAGGAAGCAGCACGTTATAGCGGCGGCCTGCGCGTCGCTAACGATCGCGCGCCAGCAGTCGGCGGCACGCGTGGCGTGATCGAGGCCTCGGCCTACGACATCTTCGGCCGCGGTGATGAAGTTGCTCTCGCGATCGGCATCGCGAGCGGCCTGCACGATCTCGATGTCCGCGTAAGTGTGCCGTGGTCGGCAACCGGACCCGAGTTCTCGCTGCGCTATTTCCGGGCGGCCTCACAGCTGGTCGAGGAACAGTTCGAAGTGCTCGGCGCCGAAACCCAGTCGAGCGCGCTCGATATCGGCGTCGGCCAGACGCTGTGGCACGACCCGCATCGTCAGTTGAAATTGAGCGCCAACCTGGTCGCCAAACAGAGCGAGAGTTCGCTGCTCGGGCTGCCGTTTTCCTTCAGTCCCGGTGTCGAGAATGGCAAAGCCGAGGTGCGTGTTGCACGACTCGCGCTGCAATGGCAGCAACGCCATAGGCACGATTCTTTGAGCGCGCGACTGGTGTGGTCGGCGGGGCTAGGCGTGTTGGGCGCCACCGAGCATGACGACGGTCTACCCGATTCACGTTTCCACAGCGCCTTTGTGCAACTGCAATGGCTGCACACCCTGGCACCGCGCGCCGGTTCGCTCTATGCACGCGGCGAAGCGCAGTTGACCTCCGACGGTTTATTGCCGCTGGAAAAATTCTCCGTCGGCGGCGCCAACTCGGTGCGCGGTTACCGCCGCTCGCGCTTTGTGCGCGACCAGGGCTGGGCGGCGAGTCTGGAATATCGCCTGCCGCTTATGCGTCTGGCCGTGCCCGCTGTCAGTCGGCGTGCCACCGACGGTCAGCTGAGCGCGGTGCTGTTCGTCGACGCCGGCCGTGCTTGGAATCACGATCGCGACAGCCTCGACCAACTCGACGCGTCCACCACCTTGTTGGCGGCCGGCCCCGGGCTGCGCTGGGATATTGCCGCCGACACCCACGCCGAGATCATGTGGGGTGGTGTGCGCCGCCACGTGGCCAATACCGGCAATGACCTGCAGGATCTCGGCCTGCATTTCATGCTGAACGTGCATCAAAGTTTCTGATGCACCAGGGCGCGCATTCAGTGCGCCAGGTCGAGACTCGGCGCGCTAACGCTATAGCCATCCGGCACGCGGAACAGTGCGGGGTCCGGATCACTGCGCACGATGTCATGCAATCGATAACGGGTCTGGCCGACCCGCGGGTCGCGGTGCTCGCTCAACATCACTACATTGAGTTCGGCGCTGTACCACTGCTCGGTGACGATTTCGATCGGTGCGCGGTTGCCGATCGCGGCGGTCGGAATGGTGACCGTGGTGCGCGTGCCGGTGACACGCACGCCCTCAATGGTCTTGTCGCCCAGGCTGACGCTATGGGGATCGCCAGGAAACGGCAGCTTGATCGGCATATCGGCGGAAAACGGCGCGATCGGTGGATTCAGCGAAGCTGCCAAGGTCGGGCGGCTAGCGCCGGCCAGGGGTGGCGGTAGGGCGACGTCGAAGGTCGTCGTCGTGCCGCCCGCGTCGTCGTTCAGATCCTGGGCGAAGGCTACCTGCGGGCCGCGCTGCTCGGCCTGCGGCACCTGCTCTGCTACGCGCCGCGTAGGGTCCAGCGTATAGCTGGTAGCGGCCACCGGATCGGCGATCAGCACGCTGTGCTGAACGACGCCGCCGATGCCGAGTTCGTCGTCACGACGGGTGCGGCCCTGGGCGTCGCGATAGACCCGCGCATGATGTTCGACCGCAATACTGTTGCCATCGACCAGCGGCTGCAGTACTTCGACGCTCAGACGTGCCGCGTAGGGCTTGCCCGCCACGACCTCGGCCGGCCCGGTCATCTCGAACTGCATGAAGCTCATGGTGTCGCCGCCGGCCAAGGGCAGAGGCGGCGGCGCTGCCATCATTATCGACGGCTCGACCATTTTTTCGGCCGCGAACGACATGGCGTCCTGCGCGGTGACAGACGGTGCGGCCAGCACCACGATGCAAGCCAGAGGATAGAGTCGTTTCATCGTCACTTACTCCAGAACATGGGCCACGCGTGTCACTGCACGAAGCGCAGCGCGGTGACCATGCCGCCGTTGTCGACCATCAGATCAGCGGTAATAGGATCGGTCGCGCGACGCGGGTTGTAGGGCAGACCGAACACTGCCAACGTGGCGCGCGGTACGCGCACGCGTACCACACCGCGTGCGCCTGCCACCGCCGCAGCGGTCATATAGACCGGATAGAAAGGCGTGGCAATTTCAGGATGACGCAGTTCGGCCAACGGCGCCGGCGCCAGACGTGCACCGTCCTGCACGGCATTGGCCAGCACCAAGCCCAGCAGCGCCAGTACCGAGGCCGCCAGCGCCCCACCCGTCAGCCAGCGCTTGCGTTCCAAGCACGCTCGACGCGCGCCACGCAGGCGTAGCGGCAGGACATTCGTGGCCGAGCTTAGGTTGCGCAGACGCGCCTGTAAGGCCTGTTCGACCTTGGCCGGCGCTGACAGGGGCGCCAGCCCGGCGCGCAGGTCGCGCAGACCGGCGGTCAAACGCCGTTCAGACAACAAGCGTGCTCGGCAGCGCGCGCAGTGCGCGAGGTGTGCACGGGTCTCGGCACCGGCATCGATACGACCGGCGGCGATGTCGACGACCGCCCATTCAAATTGCGCGCAGTTCATAGCTTGCTCCTCGTTCGCTGGGAACGCTGG
>JANLSI010000650.1:0-7065 GCA_031362345.1 Pseudomonadota bacterium | reverse complement strand
TGTATCTGATCGGTGATTACTCAGGCAGTCTCGAGAAGCAGCACGCCGGCATAGCTAACCCGCATTCGGTGTTCGGTCTATCCGATGGCGGCGCCCATTGCGGTGTGCTGTGCGACGCCAGCATGCCGAATTATATGATGGCCTACATGAGTCGCGATCGAACCCGCGGGCCGATTTTTCCGCTCGAGTTCACGGTGCATAAGATGACGCGCGACACCGCGCTGGTGTACGGGCTGAACGATCGCGGTGTGATCGCGCCGGGCTTTCGCGCCGATCTGAACATCATCGATTTCGACCAGCTCGCGCTCGAAGATCCAAAGATGGTTTATGACTTGCCCGCCGGTGGCAAGCGCTTGATCCAGAAGGCGCGTGGTTATGTGGCGACCATCTGCAAGGGTGAGGTCACTTACGAGCACGGTGTGCACACGGGCGCGATGCCGGGGCGTTTGTTGCGGGGCTGAGGGCGAGGCTCCTAGCGCGCCGTGGATTTAAACGTCGGTTCGTAGGTGCGAATTCATTATTCGTCCTACGAGCGTTTTGTACCCCAGCTGTCCCAATGCACGAACTGCTCGGTCGGCAGGCGTGTGGCGGGCTTGAAATCGTTGCCGGTGAAATAGGCCACCGGGAACAACGCCGCTTGGGTGACGGACGCTGGAATGCCGAGGATCTTGGCTACTTCCTGTTCATACATGATATGCAGCGTAGTCCACGCCGTGCCCAGACCGCGCGAGCGCAGCGCTAGCATGAATGACCAGGCGGCCGGCAGGATGGAGCCATAGACGCCGGCTTGTTCCAGCACACTCGCTTTCTCGATGCGCCCTTCGATGCAGGCGATGACCAGCGCCGGTGCTTCGTGCATGTGCTCGGCGAGGTAGTCCGCTGAACTCAGCACACGATTCAACTGCTTCGCGCGCAGATCGTCGGCATCACCGTCATAGCGCGCACGCATGTTCGGGTCGCTGCTATAGAGCTTGAAGGCTTTCTTGTAGAGATCGGCCACCGCTTTGCGCTTGGCGGCATTGGTCACCACCAGAAAGGACCAGCCCTGGGCGTTGCCGCCGGTCGGGGCCTGCAACGCGAGTTCGATGCATTTGGTGATGACGCTGGCGTCGACCGGCCGCGTGAAGTCCAGACGTTTGCGTACCGAACGGGTGGTCGTCAACAGATGATCGACAGTGGTGAGATCCATGAAGGCTCCTTACTTAGGCTTGAGCGACGCGAGGGTAGTGGGTCTGCGCGCGTGGCGCGGCTGGGAGGTTGCGCGGCGAAGCATACGCGTTACCTTCTGCCGCCTTCAAGTCTTGCGCGGCTTGGCGCGATGGGTGGCGGTGGCGGTCCAAGGATCTTCCGGCCACGGATGCTTAGGGTAGCGGCCCTTCATTTCCTTCTTCACGGCGGGATAGGTGCGCTCCCAGAAGCCTTTCAAATCCTGCGTCACTTGAATCGGCGTCTGGCGCGGTGAGAGCAGATGCAACAGTACCGGCACGCGTCCGCGTGCAATGCGCGGCGTGTCAGCGAGGCCGAACATCTCCTGCAACTTCACGGCCAGCACCGGCGGCTCGCCGATGACATAGCTGAGTTTGCGCTGCATGCCGCTGGGCACCGTGAGCGCTGCGGGCGCATATTCATCGAGCACACGCCGTTGCGCGTAGTCGAGACGCTGCTGAAGCGCGTTGGACAAATCGCCTGCGCTCAAATCCGTGAGTCGCGCCTTGCCGTCGAACAGCGGTGCAAGCCATTCATTGGCACGCGCGGCCAGCGCGGTGTCGGCAACATCGGGCAGGTTCAGATCGGGGCACCAGTTGCGCAGGTTGATTACGCGCGCCTGCCATTCCCGCGCGGCGTCACTCCAGGGCAGACAATCGAGACCCAGTGCAATGACGCCGACGGCCAGCAGCGCGGCGGTTTCGTCGTCACGCGTGACCGGTAGGCTGCGGCGTTCGAGCACGATGGCGGCGAAGCGACGCTCTTCGATTTCCTCTACCGCCCGCGTGCCGGCATTAAACATGCGTGTCCGTGCACGGCTGAAGTGGGTGGGGAAGTGCTGTTCGAGAAAGCCGAGATCGCAGGGTGCGGCGCGTTGCACCAGACTATCCCGCGCATCGAAGCGCAGCTCGGCGATCGCCAGCCACGGTTCGCCGACCAGGGTCGAGTCAGACCTAAGTTGCGCACCCCGTCCGTTAGCGAGCACATAACGGCGCGGATTATTGTCGTCCTGGCGCGCGATACGATCGGGATAGGCAAGTGCGAGCAGGTTGCCGATAGCGTTCAGTTCGCGTTCGCCATCGTCTTTGTCATCGATCCTCAGACGACTACGCCAGTGGCGCGCGGCCTGGCCGATGGCGGCCAATGCGCCGCGATGCACCTCGTGTCCGGCCCCCCGTCCGCTGCGCTGGGCACGCAGGGCGTTCAGGCGCACGCGCAGGTCGTCATTGCGTCGCGCCTCACCGAGCAAGGGCTCGCGCCCTTCGATCAGCGCCGCCAGATCGCAGGCCAGACCGCGCCATTTCGCAGGCGCGCGCTGCAGGGTATTGGCGAGGCGTGGATGGGTACCCAGCGCCAGCAACGCCGCGCCATGGGGCGTGACGTGACCGTCATCGTCAATGGCACCCAGCGCGCGCAGTAGATCATGGGCCTGGGCATAGGCGCCGGGCGGCGGTGGATCGAGAAAGCGCAGATCGTTGGAGCCCCACACTTTCATTTCCAATGCCAGTGACGACAGTTCTATGCATTGCATCTCGGGGCGGGTGGCCGCTTCGAGCAATTGCGACTGCGGCCATAGACGATAACAGCGCCCCGCCGCGACCCGTCCGGCACGGCCGGCGCGTTGACGTGCCGAAGATTGCGCGATGTTGACCGTTTCCAAACGACTCATACCGCTCATGGCATCGAAACGAGGCTCGCGGGCGAGACCGCTATCCACCACCGCGCGCACCCCGGGCAGGGTGACGCTGGATTCGGCGACATTGGTCGCCAGCACCACACGACGGCGGGTGGCGGGCCGCAAGACGCGCGTCTGCTCTTCCATGCCGAGTTCGCCATGCAGAATTTCGATGGGCACATCGAGATCGTTCAGCAGCCGCGCGCTGCGTTCGATCTCAGCCTTGCCCGGCAGGAAACACAGCACGTCGCCGTCGGTTTCGGCGAGCGCCTGACGTAGCGCGCGCTTGAATTGCAGATCGGGCGTTTCGCGCGGCTGCAAGGGCAGATAGCTCACCTCGACCGCATAGCTGCGGCCTTCGGAAGTCACACGCGGCGCATCCATATAGTGCGCGAGACGTTCGCCATCGAGTGTCGCCGACATCACCACCAGCCGCAGTTCTGGCCGCACGCCAGCCTGCACTTCGAGACACATCGCAAGACCCAGATCGCTGGCCAGATGTCGCTCGTGGAATTCATCGAATACCACGGCCGAGATCCCGTCGAGCAGCGGATCGTCCTGCAGCATGCGAGTAAGGATGCCTTCGGTCACGATCTCGACGCGGGTGCGAGCCGAGATTTTCCGCTCAAATCGGATGCGGTAGCCGACCGTGTCGCCCACCGTTTCGCCGAGTTGTGTCGCCATGTACGCGGCCGCTGCGCGCGCTGCGATGCGACGCGGTTCCAGCATCAAGACCTTGCCCTTACACCACTCGGCTGTGAGCAAGGCCAGTGGTACACGTGTGGTCTTGCCCGCTCCCGGCGGCGCTTCGAGCACCACGCGTGGCTGTACGGCCAGGCTCACGAGCAACGCGGGCAAAACGGCATCGATGGGCTGAACTTGAACGGACATGATGGTCGGCAGGTGAGTCGCGAGCGGGCATTGTGGCGATGCGCGCGCAGCTTGACTATCGGCGCGACCGTGGTGCGTCGGAAAAGACGAGGGCGCTCGCAAGCGCCCTCGTCACGACTAGATCAGATCAGCCAAGCTCAGGCCGCGACACGCGTCGCGAGCCGTGCGCGCTGATTGACTGCGCCCAGGATCGCGCGCAGCGAAGCTTCGACGATGTCACTGCTGCGACCGACGCCGCAGTAGCGTTGGCCGTCGAGATTCAACTGCACATAGGCGACTGCTTCGGCGCCTGCACCGGCACCGCTGTTCAAGGCGTGCTCACTGTATTCAACCAGCACCAATTTCTTGCCGCAGTAGCGTTCAAGTGCATCGACGAAGGCGCCGACCACGCCGCTCGCGCGGCCCTGTAGGTTTGCGGGTTGGCCGTCATCGCGCAGAGTCGCGGTCAAACGGTCTTCGCCATGCTCGCGCGTCGCCTGGTAACCCATCAACTCGTAAGGCGTGCTTGCATCCAGATACTGCTGCTCGAACAGTTCGACTATCTTGCGCGGCTCGACTTCGCTGGCGCTGTCTTCGGCATATTTCTGCACCACGCCGCTGAATTCGATCTGCAACCAGCGCGGCAATTGATAGCCCTGGCTCTGTTCCAGCACATAGGCGATACCGCCTTTGCCCGACTGGCTGTTGATGCGTATGACTTCCTGGTAGGAGCGTCCGAGATCGGCCGGGTCGATGGGTAAATAGGCCACATCCCAGGGCACATGCGCATCGCGTTTGGCCAGGCATTTCTTGATGGCGTCCTGATGGCTGCCGGAAAAAGCGGTGAACACTAGTTCGCCTGCATAAGGGTGGCGGGGATGTACCGGCAATTGGGTGCATTCCTTCACACAACGGATGATCTCGTCCATGCGCGAGAAGTCCAATTGCGGATCGATGCCCTGGCTGTAGAGATTCATGCCCATGGTCACGATGTCCATATTGCCGGTGCGCTCGCCGTTACCGAGCAAGGTGCCTTCGACGCGCTGCGCGCCGGCCATAGTCGCGAGTTCAGCCGCCGCCACCGCGCAGCCACGATCGTTATGGGTGTGCAGGCTGATGATGACTGCGTCGCGTTGCTTGATGTTGCGGCAGAACCATTCGATTTGATCGGCATAGACATTGGGCGTTGCCATCTCGACGGTGGAGGGCAGATTCAAGATGCAGGGGTTCGCCGCCGTCGACTGCCAGACCTCGACCACCGCATCGCAGACTTCCACGGCGAAATCGAGTTCGGTGCCGGTGAAGCTCTCGGGCGAGTATTGGAATACCCACTCGGTTTGCGGGTAGCGCGCCGCGTAGGACTTCACCCACGCGGCGCCCTGCGCCGCAATGGCCTTGATGCCGGCGCGGTCGAGCTCGAAGACCTGCTCGCGTTGCACGGTCGAGGTCGAATTGTATAGATGCATGATGGCGCGCTTGGCGCCGCGCAAGGCCTCGAAGGAGCGTGCGATCAATTCTTCGCGGGCCTGGCTCAGGACCTGCACGGTGACGTCGTGGGGGATCAGCTGGTCGTCGATGAGGCGCCGCACGAAATCGAAATCGGGCTGCGAGGCGGCTGGGAAGCCGACTTCGATTTCCTTGAAGCCGACCTTCACCAGTTGTTCGAACAACCGCAGTTTCTGTGCGACGTTCATGGGCTCGATGAGCGCTTGGTTGCCGTCTCTGAGATCGACGCTGCACCAGCGCGGCGCGGCCTTCAGCACGCGGTCGGGCCAGGTGCGGTCGGGCAATTGGACGGGGGCAAAGGGTTTGTACTTGCGATGGTCGAAAGCGCTCATGGGACTACCTTTTGCGCGCGGCTCAGGCGCGCCTGACGGTGGAATAAAGGGTAACCGGGCCGGCCGAGCCGCTAGGGTCGAGCGGGACAGGACACCGCGAACGGCAAGCAGTATAGCTATGGGGGCGTAGAGAATGATTGCAAATCAGCCAAAAAAGTCTGAATGTTTTGCACTAATTCCCTATTTTTGTGTAATTTGGTAGAGAATTCAGTTCCACTTAGCGCCATTACCCCAACTCAGTCTAAGAGCCGCGCCCATGAAACTCGACCGCATCGACAAACGCATCCTCGCCGAGATGCAGGCCAACAGCCGTATCAGCAATCTCGAACTGGCCGAAAAGGTTGGCTTATCGCCCACCCCCTGTTCGCGTCGCGTGCGCCAGCTGGAGGAATCGGGTGTCATCGACCGCCACGTCACCTTGCTCAATCAGGCGCGGCTGGGGCTCAACATCACCGCCATGATCGGCATCACCATGGACCGTCACACGCCTGAGCGCTTCGCGACCTTCGAGCGCGAAGTCAGGGAATTCCCGGAAGTGATCGAATGCAGCATCGTCACCGGCCAGACCGCCGACTACTTACTGAAGGCAGTGCTGCCGGACATGACCTATTACGAAGAATTTCTGCTCGGCCGCCTGACGCGCATCGAGGGCGTGACTGGCGTGCATTCGAGCTTCGTGCTGCGCAAAGTGATCGCGAAGACCGCGCTGCCGCTCGAGCATATCGATCAGATCACCCCGACTGGGCGCGGCGCAGGCAGGCCGACCTCTCGACCAAGGTGAATCAGTCGCGCTTCGCTTCTTCCGCGTACCAGGCTTCGATTTTTTCGCGCGCCCACGGCGTGCGACGCAGGAATTTGAGACTGGATTTCACCGAAGGCTCGTTGAAGAAACAGCGAATTGGTACGCGTCGCGCCATTTCCGCCCAGCCATGACGCTCGACGAGTCGGGTGACGATAGTTTCAAGCGTGATGCCGTGCAGAGGATCGCGGCAAGGGCGGGGTTCATCGGTCATGGGCATGGCAAGTCGATTCGCAAGTGCCCCATGGTAAGGGACGGCGCCTCAGCGGTCGCAAAAAAAACCGGGCGCGAGGCCCGGTTTTCAGCGCCTATGGCGATGAAGCTCAATCGGCGAGCACGCCCTGCAACTGCTTTTCGGCAATCTTGGCCGGCACCTGGATGTAGCCGTCCTTGGTCACGATCGCTTGACCTTCCTGCGATAACACCATGCGCAGGAAGGCGCGCTCAAGCGGCGCGATCGGCTTGTTCGGCTGTTTGTTGACGTAGATGAACAGGTAACGGCTGAGCGGATACTTGCCAGACAGTGCGTTCTCTTCTGTCGCTTCTTCAAACTTACCGTCCTTGTCGGTGATCGGCACGGCACGCACGCCCGAGGTACGGTAACCAATGCCCGAGTAGCCGATACCGTTCAGCGACTTCGTCACGCCCTGCACGACCGAAGCCGAACCCGGTTGCTC
>JANLSI010000643.1:0-3218 GCA_031362345.1 Pseudomonadota bacterium | reverse complement strand
CGAGAACAGGCCGCGATCGGCCAGCATGTGCGCGCACAGCGCCATCGCATCCTTGGTCGCGGAGAACACGGTGGCCACGGTATCGTGCTCCCAGGCCGCGCCGCTGCGCGTGCGACGCCCGCCCCACAGATCGACCACGGTGCGTCCTTCGATGCTCAATGCGACACTCGCGCCAACTTCATCATGACTGGCGAAATTGGCGACGAAAGCATCGGCCACAACACTGAAGGCGCTGTCGCAGCGACCTACGATACGGCCCTGCGGCGTGTCTAAGGAAATGGATTTCATGACGTACTCCTCTCTTAATTGGCGGTGCGAGATGGCTCGCGAAGACGCTTAAGCGCGGCGTTTCGCATCCAGCAGCGTGCGTAGATCGCCGCTGCGGTGGGTGAATCCTAGGCGATCAAAATTTTCGAGGATTTCGATCACCGCATTGCGCCCCACTCCGACGCGATCGCGAAAATCACCGGCGGTGAATTTGTTGCCATCGACGGTCAGTTCGCGCACCAGCTGTTCGAAGCGCGTTATAGCCTGGGGCAGGAAGTAGCGCTTGGCGCTGACCTTCACCACCAGGCCCTGCTTGGCGACACGGATCAGAAAAGCCTCAAGCAGGGTGTGATTGAGATTGAGCAGCGTCGCAAGGTCGTGCACCACCGGCGCCTTTAGTTCCTCGCGCTCAAGCAAGGGACGCACGCGCTGCCACAAGGCCTCGTCGGCCGCCGAGCGCTGCGCGCTGTGCTGGGGCAGGCGCAAGACCGCGCCGTCGCGCACCACGCGGCCGTCAATCACCAAGGCTTCCAGTACCGCCGCAAACACGCCGCTGCGCAAGCGCTGCCGTAGCGCACGTTCGAGTTCGCGTTCGCCTAGCCCCAATCGTTCAGGATGCTCGCTATGCTCGACCGCCAGCGCTGCCAGCAGCATGCTCTCAAGCGCCTGCCAGCGCGCGACCGTGATGGCGAGCGCCGGTCCACCGCACAAGCGTAAGCTCGGTTCGTGCAGCAGCGCTGCGCGTTCGGTATCGTTCAGATTCCAGGCTTGGGCGTAGACCTCTAAATCAAGTCCACCCGGAAGTGCCGCCAGTGCCGCCGGTAATGCGGTAGCGGCATCGGGCAAGGTCATGGCGGCCAGATAAGCGCGCCGCTCCTCACGATTGCGGCCGCGCATGTCGGGCGCCGGATCGATGACGACGCCACCGCCGACCGTGCGGCGTGCCGATTGATCGCGTAACACCAGCCGATCGCCACGCAAGGCGTGCAGCGGACGATCGAGCATGAGTTGCGCTAAAGCCTGGCCACCCGGCGCGATGGCTAGTCCATCGAGCGTCACCAGTCGCCCGGTTACATCGGCTGCGCCGACATGCACGTGCACCGGCGTACGGTTGGCGAGCGCGCGTGCTTCGTCGGTCAGCACCCGTATCTCGACATCGAGACGCCGGGTGGCACAGGCCGCGCCGGGCGCCACCATCCAATCACCACGATGGATCTCGACATCGCGCAGGCCCGCACCGCTGACGTTCAACGCGCAGCGTTGGCCGGCACTCGCCTGCCCCGCTTCCTGATTGTGCACACGCAGGCTGCGCACGCGTAGCTCGCCGCCATCGGGCACATGGCGCACCGCATCACCATTCGCGATAAGGCCACTAAAGACCGTGCCGGTGACGACGCGCCCAGCGCCCTTCAAAAGGAAACTGCGATCGACCGCGAGGCGAAAATTGCCACCGGATGCACGCGCCGGCAGATTGCGTTTATGCGTGAGCAACTCGGCACGCAAAGTCTCGACGCCAATGCCGCGCAAAGCCGAAACTGGCACTATCGGGCAATCCCACAGCGCGGTCGGTGCGAGCAGCGCGCGAATCAAAGCGGTGACCTCCGTAAGACGCGCGTCGCTCACGCGATCGATCTTGCTCAAGGCCACCACCCCGCGCGAGACACCAAGTAATTCAAGGATGGCGAGATGCTCGGCGGTCTGCGGCATGGGACCATCGTCGGCGGCGATCACGAACAACACCAGGTCGATGCCACTGACGCCGGCGACCATGGTGCGCACGAAGCGCTCGTGTCCCGGCACATCGATGAAGCCGGTCTGGCTGCCATCCCCCAGGTCGTGATACGCGAAGCCCAGTTCGATGGTCAGTCCGCGCGCCTTCTCTTCCGGTAACGCATCGGTGTCGACGCCGGTCAGGGCCTTGACCAGCAAAGTCTTGCCGTGATCGACGTGACCGGCGCTGGCGACGATCATGGCGCGCCGTGCCAGGCGAGACGCGCAAGCTGGGCAACGAAGCCGGCTTCGTCGTCGAGGGTGCGGAGATCAAGTAGCAAAGCATCGTCGCTGAGTCGGCCAATCACCGGCACTGGCAGATCGCGCAGCGCGCGCGCTAGCCTTTCCAAGGCGCGACCGCGCGTGGCCGGCAGCGCGATGCTCAGCGCCCAGCTCGGCAAGAGATCGACCGGCAGTGCGCCGCTGCCGATCTGACTGTGACAGACCTTGATCTCCACTACTGCGCGCGATGCCAACGCGGCGGCGACATGGGGTGCGACGCGACGCGCCACGGCTTCGATGTCGTCAGCGGCGCGCGTCAACAAGCGCAAGGTCGGTACGCGTGCCACCGCGCGCAGCGGGTCGGCATACAGATGCAATACGGCTTCCAACGCGGCGAGGGTCATCTTGTCGACGCGCAATGCCCGCTTGAGCGGATTGCGCTTCAGGCGCGCGATTAAATCTTTGCGACCAGCGACGATGCCGGCCTGCGGGCCGCCCAGCAGTTTGTCGCCGCTGAAGGTAACCAGATCGGCGCCCGCCGCAATGCTGCTCGCCACCGTCGGTTCGTGCGGCAGACCGAATTGTGCGAGATCGATCAAGGTGCCGCTGCCGAGATCGACTACTAACGGCAAGTCCGCTGCATGGGCGAGGGCCGCCAGCTCGGCTTCGGGCACCGCCGCAGTAAAGCCCGCGATCATGTAATTGCTAGTGTGCACTTTCATGACCAGCGCGCTGCGCGCTGTGATGGCATTGCTGAAATCGGTGGCATGGGTGCGATTGGTGGTGCCGACTTCGACCAGGCGTGCACCGGCGCGCACCATGACGTCGGGGATACGGAAAGCACCGCCTATCTCGACCAGCTCGCCGCGCGACACCATGACTTCTTTCTGTCGCGCGAGGGTGTTCAAGGTCAGGAACACCGCTGCGGCATTGTTGTTGACCACTGTCGCCGCTTCGGC
>JANLSI010000564.1:0-17698 GCA_031362345.1 Pseudomonadota bacterium | reverse complement strand
TTTGGGCTGCACCGACCACACCAGTTCATCGACGGTCTTGATCTGTTCGTGCCATGCATCGCTGTCGACGCCGTGTTCGACATGGGTGATGATCAAGAGCTGGCGCCAATAGTCGAGCAGGAAGTTCTGCACGAACTCACGCACATCGAAGCCCTTCAGGCGTGTGCGTAGCTCCTCGTCTACCGCCATCTTGGCCAACACTATCTGTTCGCGGGTGCGTAGCGAGCGCGAAGATTTCTCAGCGCGTTCCTCGGCGTGGGCAGTTTCATGTTCGATGAAGGCGGTGAAATCGTCCAAGACATTCTGGAACAGGACCACGTCGTCGTCGAACTCGCGAACGATGCGCTCGACGGCCTGTTCCATCTTGTTGTACAGCGCATCGGACTGCGGTAGCCCTTCGTACCAGCCTACCGCAGCACGAGCCAGGGTATCGAGCAAGCGACGGGCCGGATGGGTCTTGTGGGAGAACACCTCACGCTCAAGGATCGCAACCTTTAACACCGGGATCTGCAAGCGGCCGAGCAACGCCTTCAACGCATCGGGTATCGACTTGTCCTGCAAGATGTAATCGAACAGCAGCGACACGATTTCGAGTGTCATGTCGTGGCTCGGCGCCATCTGACCGATAGCACCGCTGGTGCGCAAGCCGCGCAGTACATTGCCCTGACCCTGACCCATCCAGGCACCCTCGCCAGCACCAAGCGCCATGCCCTCACCGCCGACCAGGCCCTGGCGCTGGAACGCGGTCAAGGTATCGACCAGGGCCGGCACGCTGAGAAATTCGCCAGATTGACCGAAGTTCAAGGCCGGAAAGCCACTGACTCCAGCGCTGCCGCCGGCCAGATTGACGATAGTTGGCACGCCGCCCGTGCCGCTTCCCCTGCCAGCGCCCGCACCAGCCACACCACGGTCGGCCTGGGTCTGCATCAGTTGGGTGAGGGTCGAGAACACATCGTCGCCCGCCGCTTCGACGCGTTCGCCATCGCTTTCGATGATTACGCGTGTGCGGCGCGCCGGCGCACTGCGTGGTGTGGCGTTGTTCAACTGCGGCAGTACGCCGCCATGGGCCAGCACCTGGTTCAGTTCAGCATAGAAGTGCAGTAGCGCCGGTGTCGCTATCTTGTCGAACAGTTTGTATAGCGTGATACGCGCTTCGATGTCGGCGCTCAGGCTCGCGCAGGCACGGCGCAGTGCACGGCCGATCGCCAGCGGGCTGAGCGGGTTGGTCTCGTCGCTGAGCTTGGGTTGTTTCAATAGCACTGCCAGGCGCTGTTCGATGGCAAATAACTCGCGCGCACCGCGATTCTTTGCATTCGCGACGAAATTGCTGATAGCGAGGTCTTCCTCGACCTCGTCCATACCGATCAGCGTAAGTTCGCCCTCGAAGCTGCGGGTCGCGTTGTGCACGCCCAGTTTGGCGGGTTCCATGGACGCCTGCAGGCCGCTACCTAGGTGCGTGCGGAATGAGGCTTCGACCTCAGTGCGCTTGAGGCGCAGTTCGCGCATTGCATCGAAGAACAGGTTCTGGCGCCGCGAGTTGTCGGCGCCATTAGCGAATTTGAACAGCACGTCGTCGGCTTGGCTGAGCACCTCCTTGAATGCCTCCGGCAGTCGCAAGCCGGCAAGGCGCTGGCACTCGTCCATGAGTAGCTTGGATTTGGTCGGGACGATGGGAGTGACGGTTGCAGTTGCCATGGCGGAATCTCCGCGAGCCTGAGGGTCTTGGGGCCTAGAGCGACATCGCGACGGGATTCATGAGGGACTTGAGGGTGGGATCGGGTGCCCTTGTGACGCCCGTCACTGGGCCAAGTAACAGTTTGTGACGAAGTCTGCAGGTCGGGCAGCGGGCTGGCTCGCACTGTCGCGGCGTGGGTGCCGTGTCGCTCGTGGACTGTCCGTTACCGCGCACGGCGTGCGGCCCATCCGCGCCGCTAGAGCCCTATCGGCCACTCGTGGCAATGGCTTGAACACGACGCGATGCGACGCGCGCAAGTGACGATGTAATCGGTGCTTCAGGCTGGGCGCGCGCCGCTTTTGCTGATCACCGCGACACGCTTTGCGCGCCGCCGCGCGCTGACGGCTAGCCAGTAACCGAAGGTGCCGAGCAGAGCCCCTGCGAACACCACCCACAGCATGGCACGCGGGCTGTCGGTGGCCGCCCACACCTGCGCGGTCAGCGAAGGTGCGACAGCCATTGCCACCGACATGGGTAGTGCGATGGCGCCCATGGTGCGCGCAAAGTGATCACGGCCGAGCCATTCAACGGGGGCGATGCCGCGCAGAATGGTCGTGATGCCATGACCGGTAGCAAAGCAGGTCGCGAACAGATAGAGCCACCCGGCCCGGTGGGGCGCGAAGATCAGGATCAGCACGGCGATCGGTGAGAGCGCCGACGTGAAGGCGCCGAGCCGTGCGACCGAGGCATGACGTCCGACCGTCACTATCACCATGCGCGCCGCGACCTGCATCGGTCCGATCAGCGCGAAGGCGGTGAAAATCACCGCATCGCTGACGTTCTCCGCGCGCAGCAACGGTACGAATTGAAAAATGAGACTGGAGGCGGTCAGGCTGTAGGAGGTGTACCACAGCGCCAGACCCCAGAACACCGGGTTGCGCAGGCGACGGCGCATGATCACCCGGCCACGCATCAGCCTGATCCGATGATGGGGCTTGTCGCCCGCCGCGCGCGGCGGCACGAACCACCAGTGCACCGGCGCGCAATAAAGTAGATTGAGCGCGCCGAGGATGAGCATGGTGGTGCGCCAGTCGAGCACCTTGATGAGATGGCCGGTGAGCGGCACGAATACCGTGCCGGACAGGCCGGTGACCATGGTCACCGCAATGATGCCGCGTCGCGCTTCTTTGCCGAACACTTGGTTGATGACCGCCATCAAGGGTTCCATGAGACAACAAGCCATGCATACGCCGAGCGTCAGCCACATCCCATAGAACTGTGGCAGGGTGCGAATCTCGCCCCACATCAACAGCAACATGCCGCTGCCCAGCGAGCCCACAGTCATCACCCAGCGTCCGCCGCTGCGATCCAATAGCGTGCCAATGGGATAGGCCATTACGCCGGTCATCAACAGACCCAGGGTCAGGGCACTGTTCATGGCCGGCTGCGACCAGCCGAGATCGCGATGCATGGGGCCAGCGAACAGCGAGAAGCTGTAGTACAACGTGCCCCACGAAGTCATCTGCGCGAATGCCAGCGGCCACAGCATCACCCAAGGCTCGTGACGTCGGTTCCAGAGTCGTCGAATCAAGAAGATTCCTGAGCTCGCGGTAGCGTTCGTGAGGGGGTCGGCATTATGTTGGATTGCGACGTGCGCGGGTATCGCTGCAGCAGGGCGGCGGTCGTCGGCGCAGTCGCGACGTATTCATCTGGCCATTGCAATCGATCTGCGTGGCGAGTGCTGTACAAGCGATCTCTGCATGGCTAGGGAGCCGCAGCAGCGCAGGCGCTGCTGGTATATTGCGCAGGTGGCAAAGCGATGCGCGACGAAGCCCCAGGAAGGTTCTGATGTCGGACGGACTGCGATCATGACGGGCACTCGCACTGGCGTCGCGCTAGTCACCGGCGCGTCGGCCGGCATCGGCCTGGAATTCTGCCGCCAGCTTGCCGCCGGCGGTTACGACATCGTCGCCGTGGCGCGTCGTAGCGAACGACTCGCCGCGCTCGCGCGCGAACTGGAGACAGCCCACGACGTGCGGGTTACCGCGCTGACTGTCGACCTTGGCGAGCCCGGCGCAGCGTCGGCGATCGTCGCGGCGCTGGTCGGCGTCGAAGTCGATGTGCTGATCAATAACGCCGGCTATGGCGTGCCCGGTCGTTACTTGTCCAGTGGCTGGCCGGTACATGCCCGTTTTCAGCGCGTGATGATCGACGTGGTTGCCGAGCTCAGTCATAGGCTGGTGGTCGGGATGTGCGCGCGTCAACGCGGCACCATCATTAATGTCGCCTCACTCGCCGGCTTTGGCCCGGGCAGCGCTGGACATACGCTCTACGCTGCAGCTAAGGCTTGGATGATTCGCTTTTCCGAGTCACTCGCCCTGGAATGCGAGGCCGACGGTGTGCGGGTGTGCGCGCTATGCCCGGGCTTCACCTATTCGGAATTCCACGACGTGACCGGCACCCGCGCGCAGCTCGCAGCCTTGCCGTCGTGGATGTGGATGAGCGCCGAGCGCGTGGTTCGGGAGGGGCTCGCGGCGAGCGCAGCGGGGCGTCTGGTCTATATTCCCGGACGCATCAATCGCGTCATGGCTGTGCTCGCGCGCTGTTTGCCCGCCGTGCTCGTGCAACATCTATCGCGCCGCGAGTCGCGGCGCTTTCGTGATGCCCGTTGAGTGGCCAAGCGTGGATTTCAGCGAGGAAACGACGATTTGAAGAATACGACCACGTGGCGCGACAAACTTGGTCCGGTGGTCGCGGCGCTGGCCGATGCGCGACGCGTGGCGGTGTTGAGCGGCGCGGGCATGTCGGCCGATTCTGGCTTACCCACGTATCGCGGTATTAACGGTTTGTACAACGATATCGAGATCGAGCAGAACATGCCGATCGAAGCAATCCTGCATGCCTACACCTTGGCGCGCAATCCCGCCCTGGTCTGGAAGTACATTGCGCAGATCGATAATGCCTGTCGCGCCGCTGGGCCGAACGATGGCCATCGCGTGTTGGCCGCCTGGGACACGCGTTTCGAGTTGTGGGTGGTGACGCAGAACGTGGACGGCTTGCATCGCGCGGCGGGCAGTCGCAACCTCATCGAGCTGCACGGTAATCTGTCGCGGTTGTATTGCTGCGCATGTCGTGCCGCTTTCACCAATCTCGATTTTGATCTGCGCGTGCTGCCACCGCGTTGCATGCAATGCGACGGTCTGGTGCGACCCGACGTGGTGTTGTTCGGTGAGCTATTGCCGCAGACCGCAGTCAGTGATTACGAGCGCGAGCTGGCGCGTGGCTTCGATGTCATGATCGCCATCGGTACCACGGCGGCCTTTCCCTACATCGCCGAACCGTTGTTGAGCGCCGACGCGCATGGCTGTGTGACGGTCGAAATCAACCCGGACCGCACAGCCTTGTCGCACCACGTCTGCTATCACTTGAACGGCCCCGCACGCGAAGTGTTGATGGCGCTGGAGGCTGCGCTTGCTCGCATCTAGAGCGTCTATTGTGGCGAAGGTTTGGTCGATGCCACGGTCAGCGCCGCGATCTCAGTTGTCGGGATCGCGATTTTCTCGTAAAAATCGGCCGAAAAAGTCATTCGAGGGCTTCCCTTTTCGGCGCTGGTGATTATAGTAGCGCGGTCGATTTCAACCTGTTGCACGAAAGCGTCCATATCCTGGCGAGAAACGTGCGGTTGAGCTCGTGCCAGGCGCTACTCGATGACTAGCGCTGTCGCACCAGCTTGCGCCGACAACAGGGCCGATACTGACAACGAACGAAAGTTGCGACGACTACCTCAAGAATCTAGCCACTCCAATACGCTGCCACCTTACAAGGGAGACATCATGAGCAAAGCCAAGACCAGTGCCATCAAGGAAAAGCAAACCAAGTCGCAGATCATCGCTGCGCTGGCCGACGATACCGGCCTGACCAAGAAACAAGTTCAATCAGTGCTGCAGGCGACCAAGGCGCTGGCGGGACGCCACCTGATCAAGAACGGCTCGGGCGAATTTGCAGTGCCGGAAGTCGGCATCAAGCTGCGTCGCGTGCAGAAGGCCGCACGCAAGGCCGGCATGGCGCGCAACCCCTTCACCGGCGAGATGGTGAAGGTCGAAGCGCGTCCGGCCAGCCTCTCGGTGCGCGCCGCCGCGATGAAGGCCATCAAGGACGTCGTGGCCTGAAGTATTCAGGCGCAGAAGAAACTGCGTGAGCGTTTGAAGTAATGATACGGCCGGTTTTACCGGCCGTGCTTTTTTTTGGCTCGTCGGACGGCATTGCCTCGATTGCATTTCCAGACTGCGATGCGGAAGATAGGATGTCCATTACCCTTCAAGGTCGTCGGGCTATGCGCATCATCGTCGTCGGCGCCGGCCTGCTCGGTCTGACGACCGCCTATTTCCTGCGCCGCCACGGCGCCGAGGTGCTGGTCGTCGAGCGTCAGGCTGGGCCCGGTCTGGAAACAAGTTTCGCCAATGGCGGCATGCTGCACGCGAGTCAGGCCAATCCCTGGAATGAGCCGGGCGTGCTGTGGCAGGCGCTGCGCATGTTGGGGCGCGAGGACGCTGCGCTTTTGATCCGGCCGCGTGCGCTGCCGCGCATGCTGGGCTGGTCATGGACTTTCGTGCGCAATTCCTCGCTACCGCGCTATCTCACCAATGTCGAGAAGAACGCGCGGCTGGCCAACTATTCGCTGACCGTGCTGGCCGAGCATCTGGCGCCGCTGGCCCTGCCCTTTGAGCGTGCCGATCGCGGCACCCTCAAAATCTATCGCAGCGCGGCCGAGCTTGATACCGCCAGCCGCTTTGCCGAGCGCTGCCGTGCCTTTGATGTTCGTTATCAGGTGATGTCGAGGGCCGAGGTCGTGACGCTCGAACCGGCACTCGCGCCGATCGCGGACCAACTATCGGGCGGTATTCATTTTCCCGATGATGTATCCGGCGACGCTCATCGTTTCTGTCGCGCGCTCGCCGAGCGCTGCGTGGTCGATGGCGTGGCGTTCCGCTTTGAAGCACATGCTGAACGCGTGTTGACTAGCGGCGGCGCCGTCAGTGGTGTCATGGTCGATGGCGAAATCCAGCGCGCCGATGCGGTGGTGTTGGCCGCCGCCAGTCACAGCGCGGCCCTGGCTGCGAGCGCCGGGTTGCGCGTGCCAGTGCAGCCGGTCAAGGGCTATTCCATCACGGTGCCGATGGCACATTGGCAGGTGCAGCCCCAAGTGCCGGTCATCGACGAGCACTATCACGCCGCTGTGTGTCCGCTAGGCCAGCAGCTGCGCGTGGCCGGCACCGCCGAGTTCGCTGGCTTCGACACCACCCTTACCCCGAGCCGCATCGCCAATCTCTACTCCCTCATCCAGCGTATCTACCCCGTCGAGGCCGTCAGCATCGACCGCCGTGCCTGTGCGCCATGGACCGGACTGCGGCCCATGAGTCCCGATGGCGTCGGCATCATGGGGCGCACGCGGGTGGCGGGGCTTTTCCTCAACACCGGCCATGGCCATCTCGGCTGGACCATGGCGCCGGGTGCTGGCAAATTGGTGGCCGACGACATCATGCTCAATGCTACGGAGATCGCGCGTGCTGATTATCAACTCGCGCGCTTCGACGGCTGAGCAGGGATGACGCGTCTGACCGACTTTCATTGCTGGCGGTGCGGCACGCAGCTGACTGAGGACCTGCTACCGGTGCGTCGTGCCGAGCTGTGTCCGGCCTGCAACGCAGATCTGCACGTGTGCAAGATGTGTGGCTTTTTCAACCCGTCGGTCGCCAACGCCTGCGAAGAAACCATCGCGACCGCAGTGAGCAACAAAGAACGCTCCAACTACTGCGAGTACTTCAAGCCTTCGGCGCGCGCCTACAAGGGCGCGCCCGACGCCGCTGCAGCGCGCACCCGTAGCGAACTTGAGCAATTATTCGGTGGCCAGGCGAGCAGCGCACCGAGTACCGATGGGGCGCCCAAGCAAAGCGAGCTCGAACGTCTGTTCGGCATCAAAAAAGATTGAGCACGCTGCCGGTGGCGTCGCAGCGTCGGACTTGCTAGTTTTTCCAGGCGCATATCAATCATCATCACAGGGGGAGTCATGGCGAATTACAAACTGGAAACGCTGGCCGACGGATTCGTGTTTCTCGAAGGGCCGCGCTGGCGCGACAATCGACTGTGGCTGTCGGATATGCGCGGTGAAACGGTCTATACCCTGAGCGAGGCGGGCAAACGCACCGCCGTCGCGAGCTTCCCGCAATTTCCCTCGGGTATCAATTTTCTGCCGGACGGCCGCATGGTCGTCGTCTCGATGCAAGACCGCAAACTGATGTTGGTCGAAGCGGGTGGCAAATTAAGCGAATACGCGGATCTGTCGAAGATGGTCTCCAACGATATCAATGACAGCGTCTGCGATGCTGACGGCAATATCTACGTCGGCAACTTCGGCTACGATCTGTTGAACCATGCCGAGCCCAAGACCGCTGAATTGATCATGGTCACACCGTCGCGCCAATGCAAAGTGGTGGCAAGCGGACTGGAATTCCCCAACGGCGCGGTCATCACTCGCGACGGCCGTACGCTGATCATCGCCGAGACCTTTGGCCATAAGCTCACGGCTTTCGATCGCGCCGCCGATGGCACGCTGTCCAACCGTCGCGTGTGGGCGCATCTCGGTGAACGCACGCCCGACGGTATTTGCCTCGACGCGGAGGGTGCGGTGTGGATTGCAGCCTTTACCACCGGCGAATTCGTCCGCGTGCTGCCCGATGGCGGTATCGGCGACATCATCCCGACCCCCGGCAAGCGTGCGGTGGCGTGTAACCTCGGCGGCGCCGATGGTCGCACCCTATTCGGTTTGACCTTCGAGGGCGAGCTGGACGACATCGGCTCGGGCAAGAAGCTCGCACGGGTCGAAGTCTGTCGTGTCGAAGTCGCGGCGGCGGGTTCGCCCTGAAGAGCCTGGTCGGGTCTACTGCGCAGGCATCGCACGCACGCGTATATCGGTCACTCGATGGTGAACAGCTGGTCGAAATTGGCGACGGCGAGAATGTCGCGAATCACCGGCTGGGCATTGGCCAGGTGCACCGTTTGGCGTTTGCCGCCCGCATGTTCGCGCAACTGCAGCAACATGCCGAGTGCCGCGCTGTCCATGTAGGTCGTGCCGCGTAGATCGAGCACATAGTGACCGAAGCGCTTGCCGGCAGCCTCGTAAGCCTGACGTAACTCGCGATGGAGGTTGAAATCGAAACGGTCCTGGACACGAATGGTAAGCGTGTGGCCGTCGTCGGACGTTTGGGTGCTGATACTCATTTCGAGACTCCGATGAAAGCTTGTGCTGTTTCCTGCAACGCTCATATTCACACCGTGCCTGTCAGGCGATAGGTGGTCCTGCCTATTAGATCGAAGCGCGTGCAAGTGCCGAACAGAGTTTCGGAATGACCTATGAAGAGATAGCCGTGGCGTGCCAGCACCTCGGCGTAGCGGCCGAACAAGCGACCCTGGGTCTCTTGGTCAAAATAGATCAGGACATTGCGGCAGAAAATTACGTCGAACGGGCCTTTGAACGGCCACTGTCCCATGAGATTCAGAGGCGCAAAGCGGGTCAGGCTGCGCACTTCGTCCTTGACGCGCAGATTGCCGGCCCCACCGCCAGCGGTTGTGAACCAGCGCTTCAGGCGCGCCTCGCCGAGCCCTTGCTGGCGATGGGCGGGATAGATGCCGGCAGCCGCAGTCGAGACCACGTTGGAGTCGATGTCGGTGGCCAGCACTTTGACGTCCCAGCCGGCGTTATTGGCCAGGGCATCCAACATAGTCATGGCGATGCTGTAGGGCTCCTCGCCGGTAGAACAGCCCGCTGACCAGATGCGGATACGGCGGCTGGCGGCGTTGGTTTTCAGCAGTATCGGCACCACTTGCTGCGCGAGGCACTCGAAATGATGATGCTCGCGGAAGAACGACGTCAGATTGGTGGTGATGGCATTGATGAAGTTTTCAATTTCCTCGCTACCTTCGTCACGGATCAGATCGCAGTAGGCATCAAAACCCGACAGGTTCATGGCGCGCATGCGCCGCGCCAGGCGCCCGCATACCAGCTGTCGTTTGGTGTCGTTCAGACTGATACCCGCATATTTGCCGACCAGCTTGCGCACTAAGTCGAAATGCGCGTCGGTGAAAGCGTATTCCTGGGGCGCTTCTAGCACCTGGGCAGTCGCGGGCGAGTTCATGGTGTCAGTCCTACATCAGTATAGCGACCGATGCGCTGCGCGATGTGGCGTCGGTCTGCGTGTCGCTGCGTCCTGTCGGGCGGCATTGGCGATTCGTCAGTGCAGAGCTTGCAGTGATGTTGAGCCTGAGGATTTAGCGGCAGCGGCCTTGGGAATCTTGAAAGCAATATTGTGATCGACGGCATGCCCAGCACGGCCGGCAGCCCGCTCTGCGATGGGCGGGCGACAGCCCCGGCGTGTACACTTAGCTCGTCTAGGGCCGGCGGCTCAGTCGTGACCGGGCGACAATAAATCAGGAACGGGAGGGGAGCAGAGATGCAAGGCAGCGACCAACGCATTCTGACCACGCACGTCGGCAGTCTGCCACGTCAGCGCGAACTGTCTGACCTGCTGATTGCCCAGGAGGCGGGCAAGCAAGTCGACGAGCAACGTCTCGATCAGCTCGCCGAAGCGGGTGTCAAGCGCAGTGTCAAGGCACAGGTCGACGCCGCAGTGGATGTCATTAACGACGGCGAGCAGCCGCGGGTTGGTTTCCAGACCTATGTCTGCCAGCGTCTGCAAGGCTTCGGCGGCGTCAGCAAGCGCGAGCCCTTCACTGATTTTGCCAAATATCCGGATTTCGGCCAGGTATGGGCCAACCGTGGCATGGTGATGTCGAGAGTGTTCGACGCGCCGGCTGCCAATGCCGAGGTGCGCTACACCGATCTGGCGCCCGCCAAGCGCGAGTTCGACATGTTCGACGGCGCACTCGGCGAGGTCAAAGGCCGCTACTCCGAGGCCTTCATGACCGCCGCATGCCCGGGCATCGTTTGCACCACACTCGGCAACCAGTTTTACGACAGCCACGAAGCCTATGTGCGCGCCGTGGCGCGCGAGATGCAGAAGGAATACGAACTCATTCACCAGCGCGGTTACGTGTTGCAGCTCGATTGCCCCGATCTGGCCATGGAGCGTCACGGCCAATGGCAGCATGCGTCCTTGAAGGAATTCCAGGATGCCATCACCGTTCACATCGATGCCATCAATCAGGCCTGCGTGAATATTCCGGCCGAACGCATTCGTCTGCATGTGTGCTGGGGCAACTATGACGGCCCCCACGATTGCGACGTGCCACTGGCCGATATCTTCCCGATCATTTGCCAGGCCAAGGTTGGCGCACTGTCGATCGAGTTTGCCAACCCGCGTCATCAGCATGAATACGCAGCGCTCAAGAAGTGCGGCATGCCGAAGGACAAGATCCTGATCCCCGGCGTGATCGATTCGACCGTCAACTACATCGAACACCCGCAGGTGATCTGCAACCGTATCCTTGAAGCAGTCGACGCAGTCGGTGACAAGGAACGCGTCATCGCCGGTGCCGATTGCGGTTTCGGCACCTTCGCCGGCTGGGAGATGGTGGCCGCTTCGGTGGTGTGGGCGAAGTTCGCCGCACTCGCCGAGGGTGCGCGCCTGGCCACTCAGAAGCTCTGGTAGCGCTGTCATCGCGGTGCGGGGTCAGCCTTGCACTGTATTTTCGCAAGCCAAATTGGCGTCCATGCCATGTGGTGGCAGGCATGGCACGCACAACGGGGAAGCCATGGATCAACTCTACGCGCGCATCTTTGCCGATGCCGAATTCCAAGCCTTGCAACAGCGCCGCCAAGGTTTTGCCTGGTTGCTATCGGCTCTGGTGTTCTGTGCTTTTCTGGGCTTTATTGCGTGCGTCGCCTTCGCACCACGCATGCTGGCGGTGCCGATCGCACCGGACAGCGTAATCTCGCGCGGCATTCCCTGGGGCTCGGCTATTATCTTGTTCGGCTTCATGCTGACCGGTGTATATGTGTGGCGCGCGAATGGTGAATTTGATCGCGCCATGGCGCGCATCGTCGCGCGCTGCTCAACGGAGGCTTGAGCGCATGGCGAGCAATGCTGGCAGCACTGTGCTGTTCTTCGCGCTGTTTGTGGGCTCAGCTTGCGCCCATGCACTCGGCGGCAGCAGCGGTCCCTTGGAACGTGGGCCGCTCAACGTGCCTGCCATCGCCATGTTCCTGGTCTTCGTCGCGGTAACCTTGGGCATCACTTGGTGGGCCGCGCGCCGCACCCGTACCGCTGCCGACTACTACGCCGCTGGCGGCAGTATCAGCGGTACCCAGAACGGCTTCGCGATCGCCGGCGATTTCATGTCAGCCGCCTCTTTCCTGGGTGTGTCAGGTCTCATCTACAGCGGCGGCTTCGATGGCCTCATCTGGGGTATCGGCGGTCTCGCGGGCTGGCCCTTGCTACTGTTCCTGATCGCCGAACGCCTGCGTAATCTCGGCCGCTACACCTTTGGCGATGCAGTCAGTTTCCGCCTCGCCGCTGCGCCCATGCGCACCCTCTCGGCCTGTTCGACCTTGGTCGTCATCAGCATGTATCTCATTGGTCAGATGGTCGGTGCGGGCACCCTCATCCAAGTGCTGTTCGGTCTACCCTATAGCGGCGCGGTGCTGACGGTCGGTGCACTCATGATCTTCTACGTGACTTTCGGCGGCATGATCGCCACCACCTGGGTGCAGATCACCAAGGCAGTGTTGCTCTTATTCGGCTCCACCGTGCTGGCTGTGCTGGTGATGGCGCAGTTCGATTTCTCTTTTGAGCGGATGTTCAGGACCGCAGTGGCCGCGCATAACAAGGGTATCGACATCATGGCGCCCGGTGGCATCGTCTCAGACCCTGTTTCGGTGCTCTCGCTGGGCACCGCGTTGGTGTTTGGTACGGCCGGTCTGCCCCATATCCTCATGCGCTTCTTCACCGTGCGCGATGCGCGCGCCGCGCGCCATTCGGTATTTGTCGCCAGCGGTCTGATCGGCTATTTCTATTTGCTGATCGTTATTCTGGGCTTCGGTGCCATTGCGCTGCTAGCGCGCGACCCGCAATTTCTAACGCCGGCCGGTGGGCTGCGTGGCGGTGACAATATGGCCGCCATTCACTTATCCCATGTGGTGGCGGGCGATCTGTTTCTGGGCTTCATTTCGGCGGTGGCTTTCGCCACTATTCTGGCCGTCGTGTCGGGTCTCACGCTGTCAGGCGCTTCCGCCATCGCCCACGACATCTATGCGAATGTCATACGCGCCGGGCGCGCGACCGAGGCCGAAGTGATCGGCGTCTCGCGCCTGGCCGCCATCGCGCTCGGCGTGCTGGCGGTGACACTCGGCATTGCTTTCGAAGGGCAGAACGTGGCCTATATGGTTTTGCTGTCCTTCGCGGTAGCGGCCAGCGTCAATTTCCCTATCCTGTTCATGTCGCTCTATTGGCGGCGCTTGACCACGCGCGGCGCGGTGGCTGGTGGTAGCTTCGGCCTGATCACGGCCTGCGCCTGTGTAGTGTTCGGTCCGACGGTATGGGTGGACACGCTGCACCACGCTGCGCCGCTGTTTCCCTATCGCTACCCGGCACTGTTCCCGCTGCTGGCCTGCGTGAGTGTTACGGTGCTGGTCTCGCTCACCGACCGCAGTGCGCGCGCAGCGGCGGAAGCCACGGCGTTTGACCGCCAATATGTGCGTTCTGTGACGGGCGTGGGCGCGAGCGGCGCGAGCGATCACTAGCCGCGACTAAATTTTTTTAGCAACACAACGGAGTGAATCCATGGCTCTTATCCTCACCAGTGAAAGCTTCAATGAAGGCGAACTGCTCGGCATTGAGCACGTGCTCTCGAAAGCCTATGGCTTCGGTTGTGCCGGTAACAATCGTTCGCCGCAGTTATCGTGGAGCGGCGCACCGGCTGGCACCGAGAGTTTCGCCGTCACCTGTTTCGATCCGGATGCGCCGACTGGCAGCGGTTTCTGGCACTGGGTAGTGGCCAATATCCCGGCCACGGTCGGCGCTCTGCCCCTAGGTGCGGGCGATCTCGCCAGCGGTAAAATGCCCGCCGGTGCACTCGAAGTGCGCACCGATTTCGGCAAGCCGGGCTACGGTGGTCCGTGCGCGCCCGTCGGTGACAATGTCCACCGCTATATCTTCACCGTGCATGCGGTCGATTTGAAAGCACTACCGGTGAACGCCGATACGTCAGCGGCGATAGTTGGTTTTTATCTCAATTTTCATACGCTGGCTAAGACCAGCTTGATCGGGTTGTTCCGGCGCTGAAGCCGATGCGCGATGAACAGCGCGAAATGATGCCGTTGTTCATCGCTTTTTCTCTATCTGGCCGCATGCTCGGCGGGCCACGATGAGCATTCGCAATCTCGACAGTCTGTTCAAACCCACATCGGTCGCCATCATTGGCGCCAGTGAACGACCAGGCGCCATCGGCCAAGTGGTGACGCGCAATATTCTCGACGCCGGCTTCGCCGGCTCAGTGATGCTGGTCAATCCCGGCCATCGCGAAATGTTCGGACGAACGAGCTATCCGGACGTCGGGAGTTTGCCCGAGACGCCGGAACTCGCGGTCATCGCCACACCAGCCGAGGCTTCCGTACGTGTGCTTACCGAACTCGCGGCACGCGGCACCCGAGCGGCGGTGGTGATTGCAGCCGGCTTTGCCGGTGGCCCCGACAGCGCCGGTGGGCGCATGCGGCAGTCTTTGCTCGACGTGGCGCGACCGGCATTGTTACGCGTCATCGGTCCTAATTGCCTCGGCATACTGGCGCCAGCGGTGGGCTTGAATGCGAGCTTCGCGCATCTGCATCCACGTGCCGGATCGCTGGCCTTCGTCGCGCAGTCGGGCGCCATCATCACCTCGGTGCTGGACTGGGCTGCGCCGCGTAACATCGGCTTTTCGCTGCTGGCCTCACTCGGCGACATGGCCGACGTCGATTTCGGCGATATGCTCGATTACCTCGCCAACGATCGCGCCACCAGCGCGATTCTGCTCTATGTCGAAAGCATCACCCACGCGCGCAAATTCATGTCGGCAGCGCGTGCCGCATCGCGCATGAAGCCGGTGATCGTAGTCAAGGCCGGGCGCCATGCGGCCGCCGCCCGAGCGGCCGCTTCCCATACCGGTGCGCTAGCCGGCGTCGACGCGGTCTACGACGCGGCGTTTCGACGGGCCGGCATGTTGCGCGTGCTGACGCTGGAGGAATTGTTCGACGCCGTCGAGACCCTCGCATTGGCGCGCACGCCGCGCGGCGAGCGCCTCGCGATCCTGACCAATGGCGGCGGCGTAGGCGTATTGGCGACCGATGCCTTGATGGATGCCGGCGGTACCCTCGCGGTGTTGTCAGTTGAAACCCTCGCCAAACTCGATGCGGTGTTGCCGTCGACCTGGTCGCGCGCCAATCCCATCGACATCATCGGCGACGCCAATGCCGAGCGTTACACCGCTGCCGTACGTGCGATATTGAGTGCGCCGGAAGCCGACGCGCTCTTGGTACTTAATTGTCCGACGGCAGTGACCTCGCCCGATGCGGCCGTCGCCGCAGTCATCGCCGCGCTAGACCCGCACGACAGATCCACGCTGCTCACCAGTTGGGTGGGCGGCGCGGGTGCGGCGCTCGGGCGCACACGTTTCCGCGCCGCCGGCGTGCCAACCTATGATGCGCCCGAGGAAGCGGTGCGCGCTTTCATGCAGATGGTCGACTACCGCCGCAACCAGGCAGCACTGCTCGAAACGCCGCCTTCGCTGCCGGAGGATTTCACACCGGCGCTTGCAGGCGCGCGGGCAATCATTGCGACGGCCTTGGCCGAAGGTCGCGAATGGCTGTCGGAGCTGGAGGCCAAGACCATACTCGCGAACTTCGGTATTACTAGCGTCGCCACCTTAGTGGCAACCAGCCCCGCGCAGGCCGCTCGGTATGCCGCCACCATCGGTGGCCGTGTGGCGCTCAAAATCGTCAGCCGTGACATCACACATAAATCAGATGTCGGTGGCGTCGTGCTCGATCTCGCGCCTGAGGATGTGCTGGCGGCGGCGAGTAACATGGCCGAACGGGTGCGCACGAGGCAGCCGAGCGCGCGTATCGAGGGCTATGCGGTGCAAGCCATGATTAGTCGACGCGACGCCTATGAATTGATTGCGGGCGTGGTCGACGATCACGAATTCGGACCAGTGATTCTATTCGGCGCCGGCGGCACCGCCGTCGAAGTGTTGAACGACAAGGCGCTGACCTTACCGCCGCTCAACATGAAGCTGGCGCGCGATGTGATCGGTCGCACACGGGTGGCGAAATTACTGGCCGGCTATCGCGACGTCTTGGCGGTCGATATCGATGCCGTCGCCTTGACCCTGGTGCGGCTCTCACAGTTGGTGATCGACCTGCCGCAGGTCGTGGAACTCGACATCAATCCCCTGCTTGCCGACGCCGCCGGCGTCATGGCTCTGGACGCGCGCATACGGGTGCGCGGCGATGTTATAGCCGACAGCTCACGCCTGGCGATTCGACCCTATCCCAAAGATCTCGAGGAATTCATCACCAGCGATGAAGGTCGCCTATTGCTGCTGCGACCCATCAGGCCCGAAGACGAGCCGGCGTTGCGCGCAGTCTTTGCGCGCCTCACGCCCGAGGAAGTGCGTTTGCGTTTCTTCGTGCCGATGAAGCTCATGGACCACATCACGGCTGCACGTTTCAGTCAGATCGATTACGACCGTCAGATGGCCCTGGTGTTGACCGTGCCCGGGATCGCTGGGGAAACCGAGATTTTTGGCGTGGTGCGTTCCATCGAAGACCCCGATCGTGAGCGGGCCGAATTCGCGATTGTGGTCGAGCAGCGTATGAGCGGGCAGGGGCTCGGCAAGCATCTCATGCATCGCATCATCGACTACGCGCGCGGTCGCGGCGTGGCCGAACTGTATGGCGAAGTACTGGCCGACAACTACCGCATGTTGGCCCTGTGCCGAGAATGTGGCTTGCGCGAAGGCAAGGACCTGCATGAGCCTGGCGTGGTGCGGGTGTCGATGCGTCTGAGACCTTGAGCTTATTCGTCGCAACTGCAGCTGCGAATCAATCGGCCGAAACACGATCAAACGAATCCTGCTGAACAACGGTATAGATCCCGCCCCGCTTCGCAGCAAGGGCATGCCGTGGAGTACCTTTCTCAAGCCGCAGGACGGCCCCCGTGTAAGCGGTAACGTGGAATGCCGGGAACGATTAGGAGGCCTCCTCCAGTTTTACTATCGCCTAGCAGCGTGACGTAAGCCTGAGTTTTGGCACACTACGGGAACTATGCCTTGCATCCGCGTGCTAACGGCTCAACGCGCACTTGAACCCAACCCACCCGTCGAAGTTGAACGGATAATATCGATCAGCGTCCTTACCATTCTGGCGCATAGACGCCGATAGGTTAGGGTGAGGGGGAGTCCATCCCATTGCTTACCGCCTGACGACGATAACCGCTATCCACACTTTGTACGCTTCATGCGCTTACACAGATCAAGACGCTGCGTTTGCAGCGCACGCAATGTGTAGGCAAGCTTGATCGGAACCACGACTTCCACCGAAGCACGTGATATTTTTTCCAGTTCAAATGAGACCGCGCCCACGCGTTGCTCGATTAATGCTTGATATCGGTTTTCGTCAACGTCGCGCATGAGCAGTTCAAACAACCCTTGCTGCGTGAGCAAGCCATCGTTGCCCATAAGGAGGCTTCCCAAATAGCGACTTTCTGCGTTGTCCAGCCCCCAGCGCAAGCTGATGTCATAGACGGCATAAAGCGCCATCAGAGCCTGATTTACGGCCGTAGTCTCCGGTGCAACGGTCCCCGCGATTTTACTGAATTCTTCAGCGCGAAGCCCTCTGAACCATTCGACGGCCTGATCGATTCTTTGTGACACCCACGGAGCCGCTTCAGCGTTCAGTATTACACTGGCCGCGCCAAACATGTCGGCGGCGGCAGATGATGTGAGGACCGCGCTGCGATATCCACTCAGCAAGTG
>JANLSI010000316.1:0-5995 GCA_031362345.1 Pseudomonadota bacterium | reverse complement strand
GCCAAGTAGGCGGCGTGGGCGGCCACCGAGTCGTTGAAGTCGGCGCGGATGTTGGCGCTGTCGTAATCGAAGTAGATCACACGCACCGCGAGTGGGCTATTCGGATCGTTAAGTGCGCCGCCACCCAGGCCGTTCTCGTCGGCGAGGCCCTGGCTCGCGGCGCCATTGGCGCCGGCCGTACCACGGTCCTCGACACGGGCGCCGGTCTGCGCTGTATCCTTCTTGGTCCCGTGCGAGCTGCAAGCTGCCAGCATGAGGCTGGCGGTAACGACCAGCAGCAGTTTCAGGATGCTCCCTTTCATTTCATTCTCCCGTTGTGAGTTCGTCTAACACCGCGCGATGCGCGGCTTGTTTAGTGGATGATTTCGTGTGGCCTGATTCGATACGCGACGCGGGTGTTCAAGACCTTGCCAAGCCGGCGCTAGTTCCGGAACGGACCCCAGGCCGGCTCCCGCACCTCGCCGCGCTGCATGGCCATGCGTGGACCCTGGCGACCATCGACGGAGATGGCCGCGAGCTCGGTGCCACGCCCACCCATTGTTGCATAAATTATCATATCGCCGTTTGGCGCAAAGCTCGGCGACTCGTCCAACGAGGATTTGGACAGCACATCGAAACTGTTGGTGGTGAGGTCGAGCACGCCGATGCCAAAGCCACCATTACCACCATGCACGAGCGCGAGCTTCTTGCCGTCGGCCGAGATGCGCGCGCGGGAATTGTAGTTACCCATATTGAAGGTCACGCGTTGCGGCGTGCCACCATCGGCGCTCATGCGGTAGATCTGCGGGCCACCGCCACGATCGGAGGTGAAGTAGATCTGACGCCCGTCGGGTGAGTAGATAGCCTCGGTGTCGATCGATGCGTGATAGGTCAAACGCGTCAACTGTCGCGAAGCCAGGCTGTAGGTGTAGATCTCCGGGTTGCCGTCACGCGACAAGGTCACTACCAGTCGCTGGCCGTCGGGCGCGAAGGACGGCGCGCTGTTGATGCCGGTGCCGGACACGATCTTCTCGCGCTTGCCGGTGCGGATATCCTGCATATAAATGGCCGAATTGCGCTCCTCGAAGGACACATAGGCGAGGTGCGTGCCGTCGGGCGCCCACGATGGCGACAGCAGCGGTTGCTTGGACTCAAGAATGGTATGCGGGTCATAGCCATCCGCGTCGGCCACCTGCAAACGGAACAGCGCGTCCTTCTTCGAGGGCCGTTCAACGGTCACATAGGCGATGCGCGTGGCAAACGCACCTTTGCGATGCAGGAGCGTCTCGTAGATGAGGTCGCTGATGTGATGCGCCGTGAGGCGCATGTTGTCCGGCGAAGTCGGAATGCGGAAGCCTAGCAACTGGTTGCCCTTGAACACGTCAATGACGCGGAACTCAACGACGTAACCGCCATCACCACTCGCCATCACCTTGCCCAGCACCAGGTTTTCCTGGCCGAGCACCCGCCAGTCCTTGAAATTGACCGCCGTGAAACTGGTCGGCTGGGACGGCATGTCGGCCGGCGGCATGGGATTGAATTGCCCGCTGCGCTCCAGATCGGAGCGGATGACAGCAGCGATGTCGACGTTGCCGCTGTCGCTGACGGAAGCGAAGGGCACGACGGCGATCGGCAGGGCCGATTTATTGCCACCCTTGATGGTGAATCTGAGTTCCGCTTCCTGGGCAGCGGCCCATTGCGTCGTGACGACACCGGCGAGCGTCGCGAGTACCAAGCGGCGCATAAATGGCGCGAGCGTTCGAAGGTATTTCAAAGGCAAAACTCCTCAATGGTCGGATTCTTTGTGAATCCGCAGGGGCGCACACTCATAAGTCTCTGGGATCGAAGTCCAAAGTGAATTTACGCAAGCGATTCATCAAGCGTGGCTCGGTCGGGAACGGCAGCGGCGCGGCCTTGCGCACGGCGTTCTCCGCCTGACGGTCAAAGGTCGGGTCACCGCTGGATCTCACGATTTCAACGCCGCCCACTTCACCGCCGGGAATTATAGTGACCCGCAGAGTACAGACCAGATCTTCCATGCCCGGCAGCACCGTCCACGAAGCCTTGATACGACGGACGATGGCGGCCTGGTACTGGTCGATTTCCGAGGCATCAGCGCCGGCCTGAGCAGCCTCGGCCTCGGCGGCCTCGGCGGCCGCGATCTCATCGGCCAAGGCTTTCTTACGTTCGGCTTCCGCTGCTTCATCGGCGTCGCGTTTGGCGTCCTCGGCGGCCTGTTTCTTGGTCGCGTCGTCCTTCTTTTTCTTCTCGGCGGCTTCTTTCCTCTTTTTCTCCGACTCGGCGGTCTTATTCTGCTCGACCTCGGCCTGTTTTTTCTTCTGTTCTTCGGCCTTTTTCTTTTCCTGGCTCTGCTTATCCTGGAGCCTCTTCTGCTCGTCTTTCTTCTGCTGCTGTTGCGCGAGCTCACGCTTTTGCTCTTCGACCTTCTGCTTGGCCGCGGTGGCGTCCTTCTTGGCTTGTTCAGTCTCTTTGAGCTGCGCTTCTTTCTCTTCCGTGAGACGTTTCCGCTCGACCTTCAAATCCTCAATGCGCTGTTCCTCGGCCTGACGCTTGTGCTCAGCTTCGCGCATCTGACGCTCGGCGTCCTTGGTCTGACGATCCTTGTCGGCCTGCGCTTGGTCGTCGCGCGCCTTGAGTTTCTTGACCTGCTCATCAACGGCCGTGCCGTCGACCACCGTGGCCTTCATCACTGCGCCGGGCGGCTGGCTTGTGACCACCGGCTCGCTGCAGAAATCAATGCCGAACAACAGCACGCCGAACAACAGGCTATGCAGCAGCACCGAAAACACAATGGACTTGCGAGACATCATGACAAGACTACCCGGGCGCGAGCGAGGCTCAACGTGCAGCCTTGGCGTCGGGCGGGTCAGAGCGCAAACCGACGTTCTCGATGCCCGCACTGTTCAAAGCGGCAAAGACCTCCAGCACGCGCCCGTAATTCACGCCGGCATCGCCTCTTAGATAAATCTGGGTATGGGGCTTGTACTTCATCACCGCCGAGAGCCGCGTCACCATGCTTTCTTCATCGACCGGCTGCTCGGGGTGATCACCGATGTCGATGTAGACCTGGCCTTCCTTGTTGATGGTCACATTGACCGGCTCGTCATCGCTGGGTTCCGCCACCACGGATGCCACCTTGGGCAGCTCGATCTGCACACTCTGAGTCACCAGCGGCGCGGTGATCATGAAGATGATGAGCAACACCAGCGTGACGTCGATATAAGGCACGACATTGATTTCCGCCATGACGCGTTTGCGCCCGCGACGCGATCTGCCTTCCGATACACCTCCAGCCATGGTTGTATGCTCAGTCGTGCGCCTGACGGCGCAGGATGGCGAGGAATTCCTCGGCGAAGATGTCGTAGCGACCGAAGATGCGGTCGATGTCGCTGGCGAAGCGGTTGTAGGCCACCACCGCCGGAATCGCCGCGAACAGGCCCATGGCGGTCGCGACCAACGCTTCGGAAATGCCCGGCGCGACCATGGCGAGCGTGGCCTGGTGCACGTTACCTAAGGACTGGAAGGAATTCATGATGCCCCACACCGTGCCGAATAGACCGACATAAGGGCTGATCGAGCCGATGGTGGCCAGCGTTGGCAAATGATTCTCCAAGGACTCGAGCTCACGGTTGACGGTTACTTTCATGGCGCGCTGGGCACCGTCGAGAATATCCGTGGTGTCCAGGCCACCGCGCTTGCGCAGCCGCGCGAATTCACGAAAGCCTGATTCAAAAATACGCTCCATGCCGGTCGCATCCTCGGTCTGCGCCGCAACGCGGTTGAACAGGCGCGTGAGATCTTCGGTCGACCAGAATTCGTCTTCGAATTCCGCAATCTCACGCTTCGCAACCTGCATCTGGCGATGCTTGCTGAAGATCAAAGTCCATGAGGAAACGGAGGCCGCGAGCAGCAGCAGCATGACGAATTTGACCAGCGCGCTTGCGCCCAGAATCAAACTCGCAATTGAAAGATCAGTCCCCACCTTTGAATATCTCCATCATGTGCGCGGGAATGCGCCGTGGTTGCAGGGCGGTACGGGTGACACAGGCCACGACGTTGCGCGCAGTACATAGGGTACCGAGGCGATCGGTAACGGTCTGAGCGAAATCGATGCTCGCACCGCGCAGGGCTTCGAGCGTTGAGCGCACCACGAGTTCATCGTTGAAGCGCGCGGCACGCTTGAAGGCGAGCGTCGAGGCGGTGATCACAAATACCACACCGTGGTCGCGCGCCAGGGCATCCTGTTCAAAGCCGAGCGCACGCAACCATTCAGTGCGGGCGCGCTCCATGAAGCGCAGATAATTGGCATGGTAGACGATGCCGGCAGCATCGGTATCCTCGTAATAAACTCTGACTGGCCACAGGAAACCGTCCGTGACCGTCAGTCGCTGCCCCTCCTTAGCGCTCACTCGCCACCCTCAAATAGATCGGGTAACGCGCGCACCGACTGCGGCACTTCCAGACCGAAGTGCTGCCAGGCCGAGCGCGTTGCGACACGGCCGCGGGCGGTACGCATCAAGAAGCCCTGCTGGATCAGATAGGGCTCGATGACGTCCTCGATGGTACCGCGTTCTTCGCTGATGGCCGCTGCGAGACTATCGACACCGACCGGTCCGCCATCGAATTTCTGCATGATCGCGAGCAGCAGTTTACGGTCCATGACATCGAAGCCATGCATATCGACGTTCAGCAGATCGAGTGCGCGTGACGCAACCGCGGTGGACAATACGCCGTCTGCCTTAACCTGCGCGTAATCGCGCGCCCGTCGCAGCAGGCGGTTAGCGATGCGCGGCGTACCACGCGAACGGCGCGCGAGTTCCTGTGCGCCACCGGCCTCGATGGGCACGCCGAGAATCTTGGCGGCGCGCCGAATGATGTGTGCCAGATCGGCTTCGGAATAAAACTCAAGGCGCTGCACGATACCGAAACGATCGCGCAGCGGTGAGGTCAGCAAGCCGGCGCGAGTGGTAGCGCCAACCAGGGTAAATTTCGGCAGATCGAGCTTGAGGGCGCGCGCCGCCGGGCCTTCGCCGATCATGATGTCGAGCTGATAGTCCTCCATCGCCGGATAGAGGGTTTCTTCGACCACCGGCGAGAGACGATGAATCTCATCGATGAACAGCACGTCGCGCGGTTCGAGATTGGTCAGCAGCGCAGCGAGGTCGCCGGCGCGCTCCAGCACCGGCCCCGAGGTCTGGCGCAGATTCACACCCAGTTCGTTGGCAATGATGTGGGCGAGCGTGGTCTTGCATAAACCGGGTGGGCCGAAGATCAGCTCATGGTCGAGCTGCTCGCCGCGCTGGCGGGCGGCGCCGATGAAGATCTCCATCTGTTCGTGCACCGCCGGCTGGCCGATGTAATCGGCCAACAGCCTGGGCCGTATGGAGTCCTCAAGCTGAACGTCGTCGGTGCCGAGACTGGCGGTGATCAAGCGATCGGCGTCAGACATCGCTGCGCTGTCCTGGCGGTTTGGCCGTGGTACGCATCATTTCGGCGCCAGACTCTTCAATACGACGCGAATGATCTCTTCGCTCTTCAGACCCTCGGTGTCGAGGCCGTGCACGAAACGACTGGCCTCGTGGGGCTTATAGCCCAGCGCGATGAGACCGCTGACAGCATCGGTCGCGGCATCAGCAACCCGCGTATTGACGCTGGTTGGCGCCAAGCGCAGACCGGGTTCGACGCGCTCAACGCGGTCGCGCATCTCGATGATCAAGCGCTCAGCGGTCTTCTTGCCAACCCCGGGCAGCGCAGTCAGGCGCGCGGTATCGCCGGCGTGCACGCATTCGGCAAAAGCATCGGCATCCATGCCCGACAGGATCACCAGCGCCATCTTGGTGCCGACACCGTTGACCTTGAGCAGGCTGCGAAACAGTGCGCGTTCGCTCTCGGACACGAACCCATAGAGCAGATGTGCGTCCTCGCGTACGGCGAGATGGGTGTAGAGCGAGACCTTGTGGTTCAGCTCCGGCAGCGCCCAGATGGTGGTCATGGG
>JANLSI010000418.1:0-20897 GCA_031362345.1 Pseudomonadota bacterium | reverse complement strand
GCGGGGGGGCTCCCCCCCCACGTCACCAGGGCCAGGCGCAGTTCCTCGGTGTCTTCCGGCACGTAGTGCAGCAGCCAGGCCGGCAGGCTGGCACGGGAATGTTCAATGATCTCGGCCATGCGTTGGATCAAGGCCGGTACGTTATCGCCGCCGTTACGCATGAACGACACCAGCGACACAATGGCCGCCGAGGTGGCTGCGATCACAATCGCCGCGATCAGTGTCACCGCCAGCACGCGCGGTGTATCACGCTGGGTAGCGGGCGTACGCAACAACGGCACCAGTGCATCGATCAGAGCGAAGATCAGCAGCCCTGCCAGCAGCGCAGGTAGCAGATGGACGTACAGCAGGCCCAGCAGGCCGCTGACGAACAGCATCCAGGTCGCGATGTCGTAACGTGAGATCCACGGCGCTTCCATCAATAGTCCTCGCCGCCGAGGATGACAGCGGGCCGCGTGCGTAGCACGACCCGCTTAAGCGCGAGTGAGGGGCGGCTGCGCCTCACTTAGTCTTGGGCCCGTAGGCCACGAACACATTGCCGGGCATACCCCATAGGCCATAGCCGGAGCCGAAGTACACCCAGCCATCGACCACCACCACACCGGCGCCTTTAATCGAACCGCCTCTGGCCTTGACGCCATTGACGGTCGGGAAGTCGCGCACAGTGCTGGTGTCCCAAATGACCTTGCCGTTCGCCGGATCATAGGCACGCATGTGGCCATCCATGGAGCCGGAGAAGATCGCGCCGGGGATCAAGACTGCGGCTTGCGGCTGTCCGGCGTTGCAACCGGGTGTGGCGAGACAATCGGGCTGGTGCGCGGGTGTCTGCCACAGCGTGCTGCCATCGGCGATATTGAGCGCATAAATGCCGCCCGCTGCACCGGGTGCACTGCGTGATTCCCACACGTCGGAGATCGGCACGTAGACGTGGCTCTCGTCAGCCGCATAGCCCCATTCGATGCCGCCCAGCACGCCACCCGGAGACAGACGCTTCTGCCACACCACGGCGCCCTTGTTGTCGGGATCGATGGCATGCATGACGCCCGACTTCTGGCCGGCCAGCAGCACGCGCTTACCGTTCGGCAAAGTCCGCAGGATGGCCGATGAACCGAAGTCGATATCCGGCCCGCAGCCCTTCTTCGACACCGGATCGGCGTTGTGGGCAACGCAGGCGGCGGTAAAGGCGTCGTCGGCCGTCATCTGCTTATGCCAGCGGATCGCGCCGGTGACGAGATCGAGTGCGACGATGGAGTCACTGGTGTCGGCGGCCGGTGACGAATAGGAATCGCCGGTGGTGACATACAGCGCACCGGCCTTGGGGTCGACCGTCGGCTGTGACCACACCGCCACGCCTGAGGGCCCCCACAGCTGCACGCCGGTGCTGGTCTTGACAGTTCTCTTGGCGGGCTCGGGAATGAGGAAGGTCTTCCACAGACGCTTGCCGCTTTCCAGATCGTAGGCCACCACGCTGCCACGGAAGGTGCAGCACTCATAGGTGGGCGAGCCGCCCGCCAATTCTTCAAACGAGGCGAAAGGCACGTAGAGCTTGCCGTCGTGATGGGCCGCCGAACCGGTGCTTATGGCCCAGGCGTGATCTTCCGGTTTGTCCTTCCACAACAGCTTGCCGTTGTTGGCATCGATGCCATAGACGGTGGCTTTGCGATCGGCGGCAATCAACATCAAGGAACCGTCGGCGCGCGCAAAGACCTGGATCGCCCCGCGCACTTCGCCGGCGGTATCGAATTTCCAATAGGCACAGCCGGTCTTGGCGTCGAGTGCATAGACGCCGCCGCCGGGGCCGCCGATGTAGATGCGTCCGCCGACTACGGCGGCTTGGGTCGAGACGCTGGTGCCCGCAGTGAAGCCCAGGGCCCATTTGAATTCGAGATTGCCCAGATCCGCCGGCTTCAAGCCGGCGCGTTCAGCCGGTTGGAAGTGAGTGTTGTCGTCATCGAGTCCCCAACCTGACCAATGGGGCTGCTTGAGCGCATCGGCCGACAGTGCAGTGGGCTTCTCACAGCGGGTGAGCTTCTCGGCGGTCTTGGCATCGGGTAGCGAGCCCCACGGGATCTCCGAGAGATAAATCGCCACGGCGCGCTTTTCGAGTTCCGACAGTGCCGCGGCGTTCAGCACCATCTTGCCCGTTAGCTGGGCCTGGAAGATGAGTTCCGGCGCGAGCTTGGCGAGCTGTTCGCGCGGCAGGGCACGTGGTACCGGCGGATCGCTGTGGCAGGCGGCGCAGGCTTTCTCAAAGGCGTGCTTGCCAATCGCTTTGTCATCGTCGGCCAGTGCGCCGGCGCTGACCAGGCTCGCGCAACTCAGTGCGATGAGTGCGCGAAATATGCGCAAACCAGGTATCACGTTCCGCATCCGTATCCCCTTGTGTCGTGAGTGCGGTGAAAAAATGAATCGCGGACCGCCACGCTCCCCGCAGGGCGCGGCGACCCGCAACAGCGGCTTGCCGGTGCTGCCACCAGTCTAAAGTCTTTGCAATCGCTGTTGTCAGCGAGCCCTGGCATTATCGCAGATGGCTTGCTGGTATGGTGCGAGCCTGGTGACCCCAGTGTGGCAAAAAATAGAAACCCTATGACCAGCACCGTACCGGATCAATTGATCATCGCCAACCTGGTCGCGGCGCGGCGCGTGACGTCGCCCACTCTCGACGTGTTGACCTTCGTCGACATCGGAGCCAAGGGCGAGTACGTCGATGAAGTCCGCACCTATGATGACCTGTGGGCCAATGGCCAGCGCGTGGCTGCGACCCTCGATGACGAAGGCATGCAGCTGGGCGAGGCCTTTGCCATCGTCGCGCCGAATCATCCCGAGTTCGTCGACATCATGGTCGGCTCTTCGATCGCCGGGACGGTGTTCGTGCCCATCGATCCACGGACCAAGGGTAAGAAGCTTGCTTATATGCTCGACTTCGCTGGTTGTCGTGGCGTGGTGATCGGTGATTATGCGGCGGCCCATCTGCTCGACATCCTCGATGACTGTCCCCAGTTGGAATGGGTATGGGTGATTGCCACCCCGGGTAATAATCTGCCGGCCAGTTTTGGCGACTTGCGTGTGCGTTCTTTCACGGAAGTGCTGGCGCGGCCGCGCGCAGCCGATCTCGCCGTGCGGGTGGTCGCCGCCGATACGCCCATGCAGATGCTCTACACCTCGGGCACGACGGGCGATCCGAAGGCGATACTTTCGCCCTATGCACGCTTCGGTTTCGTCGCCGGTCTCGGCGCGTTGATGGGGCTGCGGGCCGGCGATCGGCCCTATACCGGACTGTCGCTGACCCACGCCAATGCCCAGCTCATCACGCTGGGAACGACGCTGCACATGGGCTTGCGCGGCGTGTTCAGTCGGCGCTTTACCAAGTCGCGCTTGTGGGACATTACGCGCCACTATGGCTGCACCATGTTCAATCTGCTCGGCGGTATGACGACGGCCCTCTATAGCGAGCCGGTGCGCGCCAACGATCGCGACAACCCGGTGCGCTACGTGCTCTCGGCCGGTATGCCGGCCACTATCTGGAACGAATTCAAGCAGCGTTTCGCCGTCGAGATCCACGAGTTCTACGGCGCCGCCGAAGGGGGCCTGACCTTGAATCCGCCGGGCGGACCGGTGGGCAGCATCGGCAAGCCGCCGGCCAGCGTGCTGGGGCGTATTGTCGATGAGAACGACGAGGAGGTCGCCAGCGGTCTGGCGGGCGAGATCGTGTTCAAGAACGCCGATGGCAGCTGCCCGCTGATCGCCTATTTCAAGAACCCGGAAGCCTCGGCAAGCAAGACCGCGAATGGTTGGCTGCGTATGGGCGATATCGGCTACAAGGACGCCGAGGGTTGGTATTACTTTCTGTTCCGCAAGGGCGGTGGCATTCGCCACAACGGTGATTTCGTTAATCCAGCTTTTGTCGAAAAAGAGCTGGCCGAGCATCCCCAAGTGGACGACGTGTTCGTCTACGGCGTGCCGTCGTCGAACGGTGTGGCTGGTGAGAAGGACGTGGTGGCAGCGATCGTGCCGCTGTCGCGCCACGCATTCGATGCGGCCGATGTGTTTCGCTGGTGCCGGGCCCGGCTGGAGGCGAGTTTCGTGCCGTCCTATCTGCAGTTGGTGGACGAGATCCCGAAGACCGCTTCAGAGAAGCCGCAGGAACGCTTGCTGTTGGAAGCGTTTAAGATAGGCGCGGCGAATGTGATCACCGAATAGCCATCCCTGTGGGCCCGACTTCAGTCGGACATTCAAAGCTGTGCCGACAGATGATGCTGAGGAAAGGAATGTCCGACTGAAGTCGGACCCACAGAGAAAGGGCACGTGAGTTGTGGCGGGCACGACCCCGCCACGATCTCATCATCTCCTCAGAACAGCCCCGGTGCCTTCAACTTCAAGGCACGCTCAAGATACTCAAGTTCCGCTTCGCGTTCGGGTAAGGGCGCCGGACGGGTGAACATCTTGTCGCGGGTCAATTCCTCCACTACCGTCTGGCTACGCGGATAGGGCGTGCCATAGCTGTTCAGCGAGAACAGATCCTCAAAGGGCTGACGCGGACGCTGACCACCGGCTTCCCAGTGTTCCATCGGATAGCCGACGCACTGCATGAGTAGCAGGCGGCAATAGGACGGCACGCCCAATTCCTTGAGGATGGCATCGCCGTCGGGTGTGCCGAGGAAGCAGGTGCCGAGACCGAGTTCGTAGGCCATGAGGGTGGCCTGGGCCATACCTTGGCCGCAGTCGATTTCGTTCAGACCGGGTAGCTTGAGATAGTCCTTGATCTCCTTGAAGGCCGGCAGGAATTTCTCTTCCAAGGTCGTGCGCTTGAGCTCTTCGGGACCGAAGCCCAGCGCGCCGACATCCATGAGCTGACGCAGGCGATCGCCCTGTTCCTCGACGGCTTCAGGATTGCAATACCACACGATCACGACCGGCGCGATGCGCAGCTGCCAGCCGACCACTACCGCTTTCAAGGAATCGAGTACTTCCTGTGGCGCGCTGTGACGATGAATGGCGACCGCACGCAGCGATTGCACATTGCCCCAATGGGTGGCGATGCGCGCGGCTTCAAACATCATCTGAATTTTTTCCGGTTCAACCGGCATATAGGGCCGCAGAAAGCGGATGGAGCGGCGACGGCCGATCGCTTCTCTCAGTTCCATACTCGTTATCTCCGTAGCGGATTATTTTTTGTAGGACCAGATGCTTGGTTACGATTGGGTCTCAAGCCAGATAATCGTGGATGACCTCGCCGTCCTCAAGCGTGAAATCAGTGCGGAAGTAATAGCCGCCGACGATTTCTTCAATCGGAATGTCGGCAAACCGGTCGGCTGGTGATAGCCCGAAGCGCAATGTCGCCGGACCTTTGTGCACTTCGCGTATCACGACCTTGGTCAGGGTCGTCGAGGTGAGCTGGAAAACCTCGGGCGGTGCGCGATTGGAAACCGACGGGATGAGCTTGCGACTCACGTATTCATAGCTGCCGGCGAGCTCTTCGGGCGTGCCGAATTCCTTTAGCTGCACGGCCGCTTCCACCAGCTGGATACCGCCGCGTTCGACCGTGCCGCGCATCACGCCATCGCGGGTTTCGAGTTCCACGCGGCCCATTTTCTTGGGAAAGCCCCAGATCTCGCGGCCGCCAGCGGTGGCGATATCGTTGTCGAGGATGAGGTACAGCCCGTAATTGACCGGGCGGCGTTCGAAGGTCGCGAGCGCCGACATATTGATTTCATGATAGTGGCCGAAGCCGCTGACGAAGAATTCGCTGATGGCGACAAATAGGGTGCCGTCTTTGTCCGCTGTGAGCGGCGCGGGCACCAGTTTGCGCAGTACTTTCGGATCGGTGCGAAAGATGATCAGCAGTTGACGGGTGTCGCGATACTCGTAAGGCGGTCGGCCATAAAGTTCCGATAGTTCGGGCATGCTGTAGGCATCGGGTGCGTTGCGCGCGCTGGGTTTTTTTGCCATGTTCTCCCCCTGGATTATTTTCGCCAGGGTCCTAAGTATAGCCGCAGGCAACTTGCGCGCAGCGCCCGCTTTTGGAAAGTGATGTGGGAGAATCCGCCTGCGTTGCGACGCAGTGTTGGCTAACGAGTGCGCAACCAGGTCTGCTGCTGGCGGCGCAGTTCGCGCAGTTCATCGAGCAAGGGCATCACGAGGGCCACGGCTGCCCAGTTCAATTCGAGTTCGCGCTTGAGCCGCAGGGCGCGTTCGGCGCGCGCCAAGCACGCTCCGGAAAAACGCCAGCCTTGCGCTACATCCTCCTGCGGGACGAGCACGCCTTCGTGCACCATCTCCGTCACCAGCGATTCGAGCAGGCCGCTCGCGCCGCAGAATTCGCTCAGCGTGATGGCGCGCGCTTCGTCAAGCAGCCAGATTTCCGCGTGCAAAAGCTCGTGCATGGCGTCAGGCCCTCAGATCGGCACGTGGGTCGGTCGGCATTAGCCGCGCCATTTCACGGTACACCGCGCGCTGTTCTTCATCGCGCGCTTCGGGGATGAAGACGGTCAGTACGACGAATTGATCGCCAGCCGGTCGAGCGGGCAGACCACGGCCGCTCAGACGCAGCTTGCGACCGGCCTGAGAGCCAGGCGGGATACTGAGTTCGACCTTGCCCCCCAGCGTGGGTACCACCACTTTCGCGCCCAGCGCCGCTTCCCACGGCGTGATTGGCAATTCGAGATAGATGTCGCGGCCCTCGGCGTGGAAATGACGGTCAGGCTCGAATTCGACTTCGAGGAATAGATCGCCCGCTGGTCCGCCGTTGAAGCCCGGGCCGCCCTGACCCGCGAGTCGGATCCGTTGACCGGCAGTGACGCCCTTGGGCAGGGTGACGTTGACCGTTTTGGGTATTTGCCGTACTTCGCCGCGCGCGTCGAGTTCGGGTACCGCGAAGGACAGCGTGCGGCTCGCGCCTTGATAGGAGTCGAGCAGCGAAATCTGGATGCGCAGGCTGCGGTCCTGGCCTCTCATCTGAAAGCCTTCGCCGCGGGCCTGTTGTCGCCCCTGCCGATCGCTAAAAACCTGTGCGAAGAAATCGCTGAAGTCGGCGGTGTCGGTAAATCCGGCGTTTCGATAGTTGGCGTGCGGACCCTCGTCAGAGGGCGGGGTGAAATTGTCGCCGTGCTTCCAATGGGGGCCGAGTCGGTCATAGGCCTCGCGCTTATCGGCGTCCTTCAAGACCTCGTAGGCTTCCTGCACGTCTTTGAATTGCGCTTCGCAATTCGGCTCTTTGCTGACGTCGGGATGGTATTTGCGCGCCAACTTGCGGTAAGCGCGCTTGATGGCGTCTGCGCCGGCATCACGGCCGACGCCCAAGGTTTCGTAATAGTCTTTGAACTGCATGGCCCAGCGGTCGCTTATGGTAATCGCAGCCACGAGCGCGCGGCGCGGTCATGGCAGCAAAGCCTATATGGGGGGTGTTCAGCGCGCTTCAATGGCGCGCTGCACGGCGCGCTCAGCCGCGCCCGTAGGCGGCGCGCTGGGTAAGGAAGGTCTGCACACTGCAGGCCTTCAGCAGCAGGTCGTGGTAGTTGCCGTCGCGATCCTTGACGTGATCACGCAGCAGCGCCTCGGGCTGGAAGCCGAGCTCCTGAAACAGTACCCGCGCGCCTTCCTGGTCGGGTGTCATGCGTGCCAGCAGCTTCTCGATGTCGAGCGCGAGCGCGATGTTGAAAGCCTCGCGTGCGAGCAGGCGGCCGAGGCCGCGGCCACGGGTGCGTGTCGCCGTCGCGACGCGCAGATCAGCGATATGGCGCGTCCATTCGAGCTCATTGAGATTGATGGTCGAATAGCCGCACACGCCGAGGGTGTCCTCGGCCAGCAGCGAGTAGATCACGCCGTCCTTGAGTTCTTTGATCCAGCTGTCGACGCCGCTCTGACGGGTGATGTCACGGCGCATGTATAAGGTGTCATGTGGGGTCAGCTCACGGGCGAAGGCCATCAGGGCCTCACCATCGACGGGTGACATGACCCGTATCCGATAGTCTTCGCCGCCCAGTTTGGCGGTGATGGGGTAGTGCGCAAGCGCCTTGACGACCGCTTCCCGACTCATCCTCTTCTCCTGCGTATGCAAAGTGATGACGCTTAAACGTCGCGCACGCTCAACCAGCGGTCGAGCTGCGGCCACAGGCGGAACACCGCGTTACCGCCGGCGACCAGACTGACGTGGCCGCCCTTCATGACGATTTCGTGCTTGTCCTGGCTGCCGATCATAGGCAGCAGATCCTGCGATGCGGCTGCCGGCACGATGTGATCGTGCTGGGCCGCGACGTGCAGGAAGGGCGCTTTGATCGCCGTTAGGTCGACGCGCTCGCCGCGCAGTGTAAGCGTGTTGTGGACGAATTTGTTATCGATCATGAAATCTTTGACCAGCGCGCGCGCGAGTTCGCCGGGTACCGCTAACTGATCGACCGCCCAGCGGTCAAAGCGCAGATGGGCTTTGACGAACGCGTCATTCTCAACGTTGTTCAAGAGCTTCATTTGATTAGCGCTACGCTGCAAGGGGCGCAGCGCCTGCAGGGAATTGTTGATGAAATCGCCGGGGATATTGCCGAGCTCTTTCACCAGGCGATCGATGTCGAAGGACTTAGCTGTCATCCAACGCTTATGGAGCTCCATACCATCGCTATTGACCGGCGTGGTGAAGCACGCCAGATTCTTGACCGGGCCGCCGGCATGCAAAGCTGTGTACATGCAGCTCAGCATGCCGCCCATGCAATAGCCGACTAAGGTTAACTCCGCTTCGCCGCTGTCGCGCAACACTGCGTCTATGCAGCCACTGAGCAGGTCGCACACGTAATGCTCAAGGCTGAGGTGGCTCTGGTCGCGGCGCGGTGCGCCCCATTCCAGCATGAATACATCGTGGCCTTGCATGGTCAGGTATTCGATCAGGCTCTGGCCTTTGGCCAGATCGAGAATGTAACCCTTGGCCACCGGTGACATCACGATCAAGACCGGCACGCGGTAGATCTCATCCTGGCTAGGCAGGTAGTGATAAAGCCGCGCGGTCTCGTTGCTGTAGACCAGCTCCTTGGGTGTCGGACCGACGTCCAGATCGGATTCGGTCTGCGGTAGCGGCGCAAGTCCGGGGATATTGCGCGCAATGGCGCGATCGAAGGCGCGCCGGACCTGCGCTTCGAGGTCTGCGCCGGCGGTTTCAGCGCGGGTGGATGCAGTCATGGCGATTCCCGTATGCGCTCAGGCGTCCAGATTGGCAGAGGGTTTGCGTGTGCGAGCCGGACGCACGGTCGTGCCGGCGCTCACACCGACGGCGCTGCCGTTAGCGGCGGCGAGACGCGCCATCTGACTGCGCTGCTCACGCAGCTCGACCTGGATCTGGTTCAAGGTTTCGTCGATGTGCGCCAGGCGGTCACTCATGTCGAGAATGTCGCTGCGCGAAGGAATGTTGAGATTGGCGAGGTATTGCCCCATGGTCTCGCTGAACATGCGATGAGTATGCAGTGCCTCCAGAGTGTAGCGCCCCATGCCTTTGGAGAAATGCTCGTTGCCCATCATTTCAGACAGCGCGTCGCTCCAGGATTTTTCGGATTTGACGAACCATTCGCGCCACAGGCGAATAGGATCCATATTGTCATCGTTGGCCATGGCTTGCGCCCTCCTGGAAATGAATTTTCGTAATTTACGTACGTTGTACGTTTTCGGCGAGTCGCGCCGCGACCGCGCGGTATACCGTGTGATTGAACACCATGCCGACATGGCTGCATTTGACTTCAGTATTGAGGCGCGCGTCCTCCTCCATGCAACTGCTCCAGTCGGCGATACCGTCGGTGCGTGAGTAAATCGCGAACTGCGCGACGCCACGGCTGCGCGGTGCGTTCATGTTGCGTACGAAGCCGCAGGTGCAATGGCCCGTGCCGCAGGAGGTATGCAGGTTGCGACCGATGAGTGGACCTTGGGCAAGCTTGAGCTTGTCCCAGATGCCGATAACTGCGGGATGGGCCTTGACCAGCGAACGGAACGGCGAGCCCAGCGTGATGACGCGCTCGATCAGCTCCGGTTCGTCCTGCACCAGACTTTTCGCCAGCATGCCGCCGAGGCTGTGACCGATGAGATTAACGCGCCGGCCCGAGCGCTCGGCCAATGCCCGCAGGCGGTGGGTGAGTTTGTTGGCAGTGCGGTCGGGGCAGTCGTTGTTCCAGGCGATACGCGACAGCGAAGATCGGTAGCCAATGCGCTTAAGCCAACGATGCATCTCAAGCATCATCAAATCACCCGACATAAAGCCGGGGATCAATAGCACCGGCTGGCCGTTGCCGCGCGGCACGCCGACGCCGTAGTAGACCGGGTTCATGCGCAGGCTGAGCCACTCCAGACCGCAGCGGGCCTCGCGCCATAAAGGCGTGATGGTCTGCTCGACGGCATCGTCGTAGGCGTAGGCCTCGTCCAGGGTCGAGTCGGACGGCGGCGGCAGGTCGTTAAATGACTGTTCTGTAATCATGGGATGGGGCAATCGCAGGCGGGTGGTGGCGGCACGGCTTGCGTGCCGCCCGGGCCGAGTCTGCCAGGGATTTACTTCGTGGCGGGCATCCACAAGCTGGTCAGGCGCTCGAAGGGCTTGCCCAGGGTTTTGCTGCCCTCCAGCGCCTTGGCAGCGGCGGCGCGCGCTTCGGCCGCGATCTCGTTGTTGGTGCGATAGACGGTCTTGGCGAATTCCAGGGTGCGTTCCTGAGCGGTGGTCAGGGAGTGCAGGAAGGCTTCGATGTTCTTGCCGTATTCGGTTGGCTGGGCTGCGACGGTCCTGCCGAGTGTCAGCGCGTCACGCTGACTGGCCAGCAGATTTTCGATCAGCTTGTCGGCGACGCGAGCGCTACGCTCGCGGGCGCTGCCGAGCGCTTCGACGAAGCGCGCATGACCGGACTCGAGGCGTTCGAGGTAGGCGGTGGTGGTTTCGGCGAACTGGGGAGGAAGGACTTTTTTGGTGGTCATGGGCGAACGCTCCTGTGAACTGTGGGTGCGACCTTTGGGTCGCGTAATTTGTTGCAGTGCAAAAACTGTAAATGATTTGACAGCTAGATGCAAGTTGCATATAGATGCCCCATGCCAACTCCCAAGCTCGAATCGCAATCCGCCCCGCCGGTCTTCGCCGATGAGGGCAAACTCGACGGCCCCGCCAACCCCGGTCATCCGACCGGTGACATGCTCAACGCCCAATTGCTTGCCATGCTCAAGGAGTGGTCCGCCTACGGCTACGAGCTGGTGCAAAAACTCGAGCAGGCCGGATTCGGCAACTATAACAAGGGCACGGTCTACCGCGCTCTGCGTCAGATGGAGAGTCTCGGTCTGGTCTCCTCGCTGTGGGACACCAACAGCGCCGGTCCGGCGCGACGCATGTATTCCCTGACCCAGGCCGGCAGTCTCTTCCTGCAAAACTGGCTGACTTTGCTCAATCTGCATCGCGCCACCCTTGAACGTTTCCTCAGCGGCTTTGCCGGCGGCGAGCCACGACCATGAGTAACGTGCAGCACATCCGCCGATCATTCACGCTCAAGCGTCGCGTGCGCCGTCCATGTCATTGAGCGTAGACAAGAACGTCGATATACCGATGGTCGACGGCACACGCCTACGCGCCGATATTTACCGGCCCGGCGATGGCGACCGCCATCCCGTGCTGTTGCAACGTACGCCCTACAACAAAGAACTGTGGCCCATCACAGCCTTGACCCTCGACCCGCTGCGCGCGGCGGCGGCTGGCTATGCGGTCGTGATCCAAGATGTCCGGGCACGCTGGGCCTCGGAAGGCGGGGTGTTCTTTCCTTACCGCGATGAGCGTGCCGACGGTCATGACAGCGTGGCCTGGTGCGCGGCCCAGGATTTCAGCACCGGCCAGGTCGGCTGCTACGGTCTGTCGTATATGGGCGGCACTTCGTGGCTGGCGGCACAGAGTGGCCATCCGGCACTGGGGGCGATTTCGCCGACCACCGCGCCCAACGATTTCTGGCGCAACCATTTCTGGCGGGGCGGCGCGCTCAATCTCGGCACGCTGGCGATGTGGGCGCTGCGCGCCATTGGTCCGGCCGCGCTGATCCGCTCGCGCCCGCAAGCGGCGCAGTTCTTTGCGCCGCTCACTCAACTCATCGACGATGTCGACGACTTCGCCGAGGTCTTGCGCGCCCTACCACTGGAACGCTTCGCGCCCGCCCATCCCGACGATGACAGTTTGTTGCCGTTCTTCTACGAATTCCTGCGCCATCCCGTGCCCGATGACTTTACGCGTGCATTGCTGTTTTCCGACGCGCACGCGCAGGTGCAGGTACCGGCCCTCATCATCGCTGGTTGGCACGACCTGCTGCTGGGCGCGGATCTCGAGCATTTCGCCGGTATGCGCGCTCACGGTGGCAGCGAGCTGGCCCGCCGTCACACCCGGCTCGTGATCGGTCCATGGTCCCACGGCATGTTCCAGAACGTGGTCGGCGATGTTGATTTCGGCTTGCGCGCCAACGGCCTGTTTCTCGACTTGAAGGAAGATCTCACGCGCATGCAATTGCGCTGGTTCGATCATTGGCTGAAAGGGCTCGATAACGGCGTGCGCGAGGACGCACCGGTCAAACTTTTTGTGCAGGGCGCCAACCGCTGGCGCGACGAAGACAGCTGGCCGCCGCGCGAGGCCCAGATGGTGCCCTTCTACTTGCAGGCGGGCGGTGCGCTCGGTCGTCAGATAGCGGCGGCCGAGGTGCCACCGTCGAGCTACGTCTACGATCCCAATGATCCCTGTCCGACCTGTGGCGGCAACCTGTTAATGCCCGCTCAATACCGTGCCGGGCCCGTCGATCAAGGTCCGCTGCTGGCGCGCCGCGATGTGCTCAGCTTCACCTCGCCGCCGCTCGTGAGTGACATTGAAATCGTCGGCCAAGTGCGTGCCGAACTATTTGCCGCGACCTCGGGGCCGGACACCGACTGGGTGGTGAAACTGTGCGAAGTGCGCGCCGACGGCACGACCATCAACATCTGTGATGGCGTGGTGCGCGCGTCCTGCCGTGACAGTGTGTCGCGCCGCCTGCTGACGCCGGGCGCACTGCAACGCTATGACATCGACTTGTGGTCAACCGCCATTCTGGTGCCGGCCGGCCATCGCCTGCGGGTGCTCATCACCTCCAGTGATTTTCCGCGCTACGACCGTAACCCCAATAGTGGCGAACTTGCGCACCAGGCGACCCACTTCGAAAGCGCGCTGCAACGGGTCTTCCATGATGCCGAGCGACCCTCGCACCTGCTGTTGCCCGTGACGCGGGGCGGCCAGACCGAGAATGGGGGACGTCCATGACCACTGTATTGCTGGCCTTGCTAGCGGTGCTGCTGACGCTCGTGCTGCTCTATTACGTCGCGCCCGGCCTGCTGTTCCGATGGGCCACGGCGTTTGGCCGCCGCAGCGCTGGCCTCAAGCTCGCGCAGGTCGAGGTCGACGGGCATCGCATTGCCTATCTGCACGGTGGCCAGGGCGAAGCGCTGGTGCTGTTGCATGGCTTCGGCGCGAACAAGGACCATTGGACCCTGGTCGCGCGTCTGCTCACGCCCCATTTCCGTGTCATCGTGCCGGACCTGCCGGGCTTTGGTGATTCCAGCCGCCACGACGCGGCGCGTTACGGCGTCAATGAACAGCTTGCGCGCATTGCGGCCTTTGCCGCTACCCTGGGTCTGGCGGAGTTTCACCTCGGCGGCAATTCCATGGGGGGCTATCTGGCCAGCCTCTTTGCGGTGCGCCATACGGGGCAGGTGAAGAGCCTGTGGCTGCTGGCGCCGGCGGGGGTCTTGAGCGCTGAAAAAAGCGAGACGCTGGCGCTGCTCGAAGCCGGCGACAACCCGCTGGTCGCGACCGACGTAGCCGCTTTCGACCGCCTCGCGGCGCTGTGCTTCTGCAAACAGCCCTATATGCCAGCCCAGTTCAAACGACCGTTGCTGGCCAGAGCGGTGGCCGAAGCGCCCTTCAATAGCAAGATCTTCAGCGAGATGTTCAGCGAGCCGGTGGCGCTGGAAACCAGCGTCGCGGGCTTAGCCGTGCGTAGCTTAGTGGTGTGGGGTGACGACGATCGCGTTCTGCATCCCTCCGCGCTGAATATCCTGCGACCACTACTGGCCGACGCCGAATTCATCCTCATGCGCCACATGGGCCATATACCGATGATTGAACGGCCGGCCGAGACCGCCATGGATTTTCTGCGGTTCCATGGCCGCATGGCTTGAGGGCGCAGGCGGGGTGGGCGCCCTTGTGAAGACTAAATCCCCGCGCGATACGGCCAGCGCTTCATGAGCTCTGGGGGGGAGCGCATCCAGCCGCCGCGCTGCTGCGTAGAACGTGATTGAACCACCCGCTCGCGGCCGGGTACATAACGCATAACCAGGGGAGTGGGGCCGGCATCATCGCGAAGGTGCCGGCGCAAAAAAAGCATGACAAGAATCGCCGATCGCATTGACCAAGAACTCGACCATGACCTGGCAAGACTGCGTAGCCTGCGTCATGACGCAGGCGCCTTTGAATCGCTTTACCGGGATTTCTACCCGCGACTGTTCGAATTCGCGTTGCGTATCCTCGGCCATCCACACGATGTCGAGGAAACCATCAACGACACCATGATGGTGGTATGGAACAAGGCTGAGCAATTCCGCGAACAGTCCAAGGTCTCGACCTGGATCTTCGGCATTGCTTACAAGAAAGCGCTGAAGCGACTGAAATCGAACAAACGCTTAGCAGCCCGTGAATTGCAGTGTGAAGTCGAGCAGGAGGACCGTCGTGACCCAGCCGATATTGTCAGTCATCGTGCCGCCATTGAGCGCATTCGCCTGGCGGTCGGCAAGCTGCCGCTGGCCCAGCGCGGCATCGTCCATCTGGCGTTTTTCTATGGCTACACCTATCCCGAGATCGCAGCCATCGTCGGTTGCCCGGTGAATACGGTGAAGACCCGAATGTTCTACGCGCGCGAGCGCCTGCGGCCGGTCCTCGAACTGGCCAGAAGCCTGGAGAATGCGGATGCAACCCGCTGACAACGAAACCACCCATCCGGCCCACCAGGCAGTATGGGAACTGCTGCCGTGGTATCACAATGATGCCCTCGACGCCGTGCAGCGTGCCCAGGTCGATGGCCATCTGCGCGAATGTCTTATCTGTACCCATGAAGTGCGGCGTCTGCGCCAACTGAGCATGGCGGTCGTGGCGCCTGCCAATGAGCAGGCCTGTGCCCAGGCGTTCATGCGCCTGTCGGCCGAGATCGATGCGCATCAGGGCTTGTGGCGCGGACGTCTGCGCGCGTTGCTGGCCGCTTTGCTGGCGCCGGCACCGCTGCTGGCCGGCGTGGCCTTAGGCGCGCTGTGTGCGTTGCTGGTACTCCAGCAACGCCATGCCGACGAGGCCGTCAGCGCTGGCGCGGAAAAGCAGTTTCAAACACTGGGCCGACAGCAACGTCTGCCATCGCAGCTCGATCAGCCCTTGTTGCGCGTGGTGCTGACGGACGCGGTCGGAACGTCGCAGCGTCAGGGCTGGCTGACGCGCCACGACGCCGAACTGGTCGACGGACCCTCGCCGATCGGCGTGATGACGGTGCGCGTGGTGCTCGGCGCACGCAATGTCGATGCCGTCATCAAACAGATGCGCGCCGAAGCCGACACCTTGTTCGTCGAACCCCTGCGCTCCACGGGCACGCGTCCGGATCGTCGTCGGTGAGCGATCGCGGCGCTGCGCGCCGCGCGTTTGTGCTGTTCATCGCGCTGCTGGCCGTGGCCGCCAGCGCCCAGGCGCGTAACGCCATCAGCGCGCAGGTGCTGGTACTGCTGCGCGGGGGATCGCAACCGCTGGTCGAGACTGTCGCAGCGCTGGCGCGCGATTATGCGCTGACGACACTGGCACAGCATCGTCTCGGTTCGCTGGAGCTTGACAGTGCCTTGTTCGCCATCGAGCCCGAACGTGATTGCGATGCGCTACTGGCCCGCCTAGCGGCCGATCCGCGCGTCGCCCAGGCGCAAGCAGTCAGGCTGCATCATGTGGCCGGTATGCCGCCCAAGGATCCCTATTTCGATCTGCAAGTCCGCACCCGGCCGGGCGGCGTGTCGAGCCTCGCGACGCGTGGCCGTGGCCGCAATGTGCGGGTCGCGATCATCGACACCGGCTTCGATACCGCCCACCCCGATCTGCTCGGGCAGGTCGTCGAAGCGCGCAATTTCGTCGGTGGCGACAGCCACATCATTCCGGCCGAGTTCCATGGCACAGCAATAACCGGCCTCATTGCCGCTCATGCCGGCAACGGCATCGGCATCCATGGACTCGCGCCCGATGCCTTAATCTACGTGTTGCGCGCCTGTTGGGAGCCGAGTTACGGCGTCGGCGTGTGCAGTAGCTACACCCTCGCCCAAGCGCTCGATTACGCCATCGAAATCCGCGCGCGCATCATCAATCTGAGTCTCGCCGGACCGGACGATCCGCTGCTTGCGCGTCTGGTAGAACGGGCCGTCGAGCTGGGCGCCATCGTGTTCGGTGCGATTGGGGAAGAACCCGGGCAGACGTTTCCAGCCTCAATACCGCAAGTGATCGCCGTCGAGCAGGCGCGCCAGGGTGGCGTTGAAGTGCCCGGCGAGCGCCTCACGGTGCCGGGTCTGCAATTGCTTACCACCGTGCCGGGCGGGCGTTACGATTTCGTCTCAGGGCCGTCCTTTGCGACCGCCCATGCCAGCGGCGTCGCTGCCATCATGCTGGCACTCGAACCGCACCTGGGGGCCCATGAACTCGCCGCGTGGCTCAGGCAGCTGCACGAGAATGCCGAGCCGCACACAGGGCGGCTCAAATAATTTGTCGTCACGATGATATAGTCGCAGCCGGTGCCGAAAATCCTTCCTGCGGCGCCGCTCGGCCATGCAAAGATCCGCGCGATGCACGACATACGCCGTCAACTGATTGCGCTTGTGCTGTTGGTAAGCTGTACGCCGTGCTCGGCGGAGGACGCGCAGACGCCATTATCCGAGCCTGGCCCGCAGACCTTGACGGTGCTGTTCGAGAACGATCTGTTCGGCGATACCGATCAGCAGTACACCAATGGTTTCAAATTGAATTGGATGTCGCCCAACCTCAAGGCCTTGGGCGATGCGCCGGGCGTGCCACACTGGTTGTTGCGCGCGGTTCACGGTTTGAACGCTTTTGAACACGCAGTGCTCGGCGACAGTGAGCGCGCTTTTAATCTTGGCTTTTCGGTCGGCCAATTGATCTTCACGCCGGGCAATACCCAGGCCGTGCAAGTAGTACCCGACGACCGGCCCTATGCCGGTTGGCTGTTTGGCGGCCTGAGCTTGGTCAGCAAGACCGACTGGGTGGCTGACACCCTGGACATTCAAGTTGGCATGATAGGTCCGGCCTCGTTGGCCGAGGACGCGCAGCGCCTGGTGCACGAGCTGCGCGGCTTCGACGTGCCACGCGGCTGGCAGAACCAGCTCTCCAACGAACCGGCCTTCCTGCTCTACTACGAGCGCAAGTGGCGGGTAGTGAGCGGTGCAGTGTTCAGCGAGGTCGGCTATGACCTCATCACCCACGCCGGGCTCGCTGCCGGGACGGTGATGGACTACGGTGCGGCCGGCGCAGAGCTGCGCCTGGGTTGGAATCTGCCGCGTGATTTCGGTACCTCGCTGATCCGACCCGGCGGCGATGCGAATGCGCCGAGTACGGTGAGCGGCGCGGCCGGCCGTGGGCGCGGCTTTGGCGCCTACGGTTTCGCCGCGCTCGGTGGGCGACTGGTGGCGCGCAATATCTTTCTCGACGGTAATACGTTCGAGAACAGCCACAGCATCGACAAAAAAATTCCGGTGGGCGATCTGATCCTGGGCGCGAGCGTAATCTACGACGCTGTCAAGCTGTCCTACGCCCAGGTCTTCCGTAGCCGTGAATTCGACGGCCAGCGCCGTCGCCATAATTTCGGCTCGCTGAGTCTCTCAATTTCTTTCTGAGTCAGCGCTCAGGCCAGCATAGACCAGCGCGCATCCTGTTCGCGCGCGCGGCCATCGTCGCGCAGCTTGAGCAGATGGGCGTGCAGCGACAGCGCGGCCCAGGAATGCATGATCGGGTCGACGTCGTCATAGACCACCGGCGTCAAGACTTCGATGGTGGCGGTGCCCAGGCCATGCAACGCATCGACCACCTTGGCTTCGCGTTTCAGGCGATGGGCGATCAGATGCTCGATCTCAGCGCGTGGTTTGTCGATCAAATCGCCGTGCCCCGGTGCCAGAAACTGGAACTCGTAGTTCAGCATGCGTCGCAGCGATTCGATGTAGTGCTGCATATTGCCGTGGGGCGGTACGATCACGACGGTTGAACCGCCCATGATGTGATCGCCGGTCATGAGCAGACCATCTTCCTCGACCAAATAGCAGATGTGATTGCTGACGTGGCCGGGTGTGAGCAGGGCGCGGATGGAGAATTCATCGGTCGCGAGACGGTCGTCCTGCGCCAGCGCGCGCGCACCGCTGAAGCTCTCGTCCTGGAAGCCATCATTGGCGATCACGTTGCCTAGCAACTCAGCGCCGGTGCGCGCGGCCAAGTTGTGCGCCGCCGGGGAGTGGTCGCGATGGGTATGGGTAACTAGGATCCAGCGCAGGCGACCGGCGCAGATGCGTTCGAGTGCGTCGACGTGTTCTGGCAGATCGGGGCCGGGGTCGATTAACGCCAGTTCGCGTCTGCCGACGATGTAAGTATTGGTACCGGGGCCGGTCATGCGCCCGCTGTTGGGCGCGGTCACGCGGCGTACGCGTGGTGCGACCTCGACTGCTTCGCCGTATCGAATCTCAGGCATGACAGGCCTCCTGTGCTGGGTGGTGCCGGAAGGCTAATCTCCCACAAAACTGCGGTGCCTTATAGCTATTCCCCTGTGGGTCCGACTTCAGTCGGACAATTCAACACGCAGCCCGGGTAGGGGCACTGGAAAGGATGTCCGACTGAAGTCGGACCCACAAGCAATCTTTGACGCAGGAGGGAGGATCAGCGCGGAAGAATTCCTTTAATCGCCCGATTTGTCAGACCTTCGACCGACAGGGCACTATAGCGCCGGCCCACATTACACATCACGAAGTTCGGAGGAAGGGATGTCTGCATTGGTGCTCGACGGCAAGGCCTTGGCCGCGGCCGAGGAACAGGTCTTGTCGGCGCGGGTCGCGCAACTGAAACTGCGCAGTGGCGCACGGGTGCCGATACTCGCGACCATTGTGGTCGGAGACGATCCCGCTTCAGCGACCTATGTGCGCATGAAGGGCAATGCCTGTGCACGCGTGGGCATGGAATCGCTGCGCATCGCCTTGGACGCGCCCACCACCACCACCGAGCTGCTGGCCTGGATCGACGAGCTCAACGCCAATCCCGACGTACACGGCATCCTGTTGCAGCATCCCGTGCCGGCCCACGTCAATGAGCGTGCGTGCTTCGATCGCATCGCATTGGCTAAAGACGTTGATGGAGTCACCAGCCATGGCTACGGACGCATGGCGATGGGCGAACACGCTTGGGGATCGGCGACGCCGGCCGGCATCATGCGTCTGCTAACACACTATCGTGTGCCCCTGGTCGGCAAGCTCGCGGTGGTGGTCGGCCGCAGTCCCATCCTCGGCAAGCCGATGGCGGCCATGTTACTCAATGCCAATGCCACGGTGCTGATCTGTCACTCGCGCACCCAGAATCTGCCGGCACTGCTGCGCCAGGCAGACGTCGTGATCGGTGCGGTGGGCAAGCCGCAGTTCATCCGCGCCGCATGGATCAAGGACGACGCGGTGGTGATCGATGCCGGCTATCATGCCGGCGGGGTCGGTGACATCGAACTGGCGCCACTGAGGCAACGCTGCGCAGCCTATACGCCGGTGCCGGGCGGCGTCGGTCCGATGACCATCAACACTCTGCTAGCCCAGACTGTCGCGGCCGCCGAACAATCCCTCGCGGTCTGACGCCTAAAACAAACCAGCCGGGGAGCGCTCATGAGCCAACTCATTCCACACATGTTGAGCGGCATTCGCATACTCGATCTGTCTCGTGCGCTGGCGGGACCGACCTGCACCCGGCTGTTCGCCGAAATGGGCGCCGACGTCATCAAAATCGAAACCGCGCCGACTGGCGATCGCACGCGCCTGGTGTCGAAGATGCGTAACGAGCGTGGCCTGTATTTTGTCCAGCAGAATCTCAACAAGCGCAGCATCGCCATCGATTTCAGCAGACCGGGCGGGCTCGACCTGGTGCGCGAACTGGTGCCCCATTGCGACGTGGTAGGGGAGAACTACAAGCCCGGTGTCATGCAGGGCATGGGGCTCGCCTATGACGCTCTGAAGAAGCTGCGCGAGGACATTATCCTCTGTTCGATCTCGGCGCTCGGCCAGAGCGGGCCCTTGTCGCACAAGCCGGGCTACGATTACATCGCTCAGGCCTATGCTGGCGTGACCTCCATGATCGGGCCGCGTGACGATTCACCCTATATCCCTTTGCTGGGTTTGGGCGACGTCAGCACCGGCGTACACGCGGCCTTTGCCATTGCGGCGTCCTTGCTCTATCGCGCACGCACCGGTCGTGGTCAGTATCTGGATATCGCCCTGCTCGACTGTTACTACCACGCCCACGAAGTGAACGTGCATCAGTTCACTGCCAGTGGCGGTGAAATCAAACCGATGCGCAGCGGCCGGCATCTGAGCTATCTGTGTCCGGCCGGCGTGTTCCGCGCCACCGGTGGCGACGTAGTCTTGATGGGCTTCCTGCATCATTGGGCGGATGTCTGCGCGGCCATCGGTCGCCCCGAACTGATCACCGCGCCGGGCTGGGCGAGCGATGCCGAGCGCGTGACGCACATGGACGAAGTGATCGCGCTGGTCGAGGCCTGGCTGCAAACCTTCCCCGATGTCGACCGTGCGATCGCCGCGTTCGATGCCCACGACGTACCGTGCGCACCGGTGCTGTC
>JANLSI010000411.1:0-10736 GCA_031362345.1 Pseudomonadota bacterium | reverse complement strand
AGATCGCAGTCGATGACCTCGACGGCGGAGAAGCCGTAGACCTTCGCCGTGTCCTTCAGTGCGTACTGCACGCGTTGGCTCGTTGTGCTTCACCTGCGCGAGAGAAGACTGACGTAGATAGACCACTGCTTTGCGGGCCAGATGGTGTGGTGTGATCTTCGCGGTTGATTCAACGAGGGTCATGATCAACCTCCCTAGACCGTTTATGAAGCGGGTGAAACGGGTAGTGCACCGTCACGGTCAACGGCAAGGTATTTAGCGTGGTTGCCGCTCTGAATTCATTCGGACATTGAGAACGGTCGCCACGGCACGCGCACTGGAAGGAATGTCCGAATTTGTCGGACCCACAGGGCCAGCGGCGTGCGCGCCTACGCTAGTCGCCCGCCGCCGCATTTGACAGAATGCGCTCCCACACACCGACCAGCGAGGAGGTCCAATGCTGCCCGTAGGCTATTTTCCCTGCACCCAGGATGCCCCCGACGGTAAGAACAGCGCCGGCGTCATCGAGGAACTGATGGCGCAGGCGGAGCTCTGCGAGGAAGTCGGTTTCGACGGGTTCTACTTCACCGAACATCACCAACAACAGGACAGTTACCTGCCGGCACCGGTGTTGATGGCGGGCATGGTCGGGATGCGCACTAAACGTATCAAGGTCGGCACCTGTGTGTTGCTGGCACCGCTTTATCATCCCATCCGCCTGGCGGAAGACATCGCGGTGGTGGACCAGGCCACCCGCGGGCGCATGGTGGCGGCGGTCGGCATCGGTTATCAGCCGCCGGATTTCGACGCTTTCGGCGTACCGCTCAAACAGCGCGCGGGCCGCACTGAGGAATGTGTTGAGATTCTGCGCAAGGCCTGGAGCGGCGAGCCCTTCAGCTATCCGAGCAAGTACCACACCATTGAGAACGTGCGCGTCACGCCACCGGCCTACCAGAAAGGTGGTCCGCCGATTTGGTTGGCGGGTTGGGTGCCGGCCGGTCTCGAACGGGCGGGGCGCATGGGCGATGGCTGGATAGCCGATCCGATCCAGTCCCTGCCGGTCATCAAGGACTACGCCCGCCAGTATCGCGCCGAGGCTAAAAAGCACGGTCGCAAGCCCTACGTAGTCTTGATGCGTGACTGTGTGATCGGGCCGAGCTGGGCAGCGTGCGTGGCCAAAAGTGGCCCGACGATGACTACCCACCGCTGGTATTTTCACTACGGCGCCTACGTCAAAGACGACTATGTGAAAGACGTCAAGGCCCCTGAAGATCTAAGCTTCGACATCGCCGCGCGCGATCGCCTGATTGCTGGCTCGCCGGCGCAATGCCTAGAGCAGCTCAAAATGTGGAAGCAAGAGGTTCAGCCCGACTACGTAATGCTGCGCATGCGCCAGCCCGGTGGTCCGCCCCAGGCGGAGGCGCTGGCCGATATCCGTATGTTCGGCGAGCAGGTCATCCCGAATCTCTGAGTGCGACGAGCGGTCGCCTGCGCGCTGGACGATGGGCAGGCGATCGCCAACAATCGCAGCCCCGTGCCGCCGGCGCGGACATCCTTCAACGCTAGTGCTGGAGCGGGTTGCTATGACCTATTTCACCGACAATTCCCTGTCCATCGGTAATACCCCCTTGGTTCGTCTGAATCGCATCGTCGACCCCAACAAGGTGACCGTGCTGGCCAAGATCGAGGGGCGCAATCCCGCCTACTCGGTTAAATGCCGTATCGGTGCAGCGATGGTGTGGGACGCTGAATCACGCGGCCTACTCAAGCCTGGCGTGGAAGTGGTCGAGCCGACCAGTGGCAATACCGGCATCGCGCTTGCCTATGTGTGTGCAGCGCGCGGCTACAAGCTGACTCTGACCATGCCCGACACCATGAGCCTTGAGCGGCGCAAGGTGCTGAAAGCCTTTGGCGCCAATCTGGTGCTGACCGAAGGTGCCAAGGGCATGAAGGGCGCCATCGCCAAGGCCGAGGAAATTGTCGCCAGCGATCCCGCGCGTTACTACATGCCCCAGCAGTTCGACAACCCGGCCAACCCGGCCATCCACGAGAAGACCACCGGCCCTGAGATCTGGACCCAGACCGAAGGCAAGATCGACGCACTGATTGCCGGTGTCGGCACCGGCGGCACCATCACCGGCATCTCGCGCTACATCAAGCACACCCAAGGTCGCGCCATTATTTCGGTGGCGGTCGAGCCCGACGCCAGCCCGATCATCACCCAGCAACTGGCCGGCGAAGAATTGAAACCAGGGCCGCACAAGATTCAAGGCATAGGCGCCGGCTTCATCCCTGGCGCATTGGACTTGTCGATAGTCGATCGTGTTGAGCGCGTGTCCAACGACGAGGCGGTCGTCATGGCGCGGCGCCTGGCGCTTGAGGAAGGCATTCTGTGCGGCATCTCTTGCGGCGCAGCGACGGTTGCTGCTGTGCGACTGGCAGCCGAACCGGCCTTTGCCGGCAAGACCATTGTCGTGATCCTGCCCGATGGTGGTGAACGTTATCTGTCGAGCGTGTTGTTCGAGGATATTCAGGCCTGACCGCCGCCGGATCCGAGTCGAGGCGAGTGACAGGGGTGTCCGAATTCATGCGGACCTCGCTGCCCGCACCTTAGCCCACCGCCGTGCACTGATATGCACGCATGAACCGCTAGCACGCACCATAAACGCCGCTTGAGTCGCGACGCCCTTGCTAGCGTGCCAATGCGGCGATCAACAAGGCCGCCAAGCGTGTGCTGAGCCTGCGTGGTCATACCGACATCGCACCGGTCAATTCGAGCGGCGGCGCCGAGCAGGAGTTCTGCGCGCAGACCAATCGCCCGCTGCTGGACGAGGTTCGTCATTTCACCGATGGCTTGGAAGGCGAGGTCGCAAACGAGCTGTGGCCTTATTCCACCTACCAGGAAATGCTGTTCATCAAGTAAAGCGCGATGGCGGCGGGGCGCGCCTCGAGGCCAGCAAAAAAACCCCGGCCGCAGCCGGGGTAAGCCTTGGGAGGAAGGAGACTTGTTGGGCCGCGCGGCGCGACTCAGGCGAGTTTCATGGCAGTGAAGAACTGCTGATCGCCGCGACGCACCAACACCACCACCGGCCGTTTGTCGCCGCGCGCGTTACCCAGTGCCTGTTTGGCGCTGCTGACATCGGCGACTTCGGCGTTGTTGACGCGCACGATGATATCGCCGGGTTTGAGGCCGCTCTGTTCGGCTGCGCTGCCATTCTTGACACCGACTACCAGTGCACCTTGCACGTTGTCATCGAGGTTGAGTTGCGCACGCGCGTCGCTTGAGAGCTGGCCGAGCGCGACCCCCAATGCTTCGTCGAGATTGTCGCTGCCGCCCTCGCTGGAGTGCTTGTCGTCACGGGCGGCGACGTCGTTCTGCACATTGCGATCGATGACGGTGGCAAGCCGTTGCGGAATGCCGTTGCGCACAATGGCAATGTGGACCTTGCTGCCCGGCTCGGCACGGGCGACGGCCTTACTCAAGTCCCGCGCGTCCTTGATGGGGGTCTCGCCGAACGTCATGATCACATCGCCGACCTTGATGCCGGCGCGCTGCGCGGGGCTCTTGGCCACCACTTCGGCGACCAGGGCGCCGGCGGCGTCCTTGACGTGCAGGGCCTCGGCCATCTCGGCCGTGACGGGCTGGATCTGTACGCCCAGCCAGCCACGTGTGACGCCGCCATGGTCGCGCAATTGACTGACCACGCGGTCTGCCTCGCGCGCCGGAATTGCAAAACCGATACCGATGTTGCCACCGTTCGGCGAGTAGATGGCGGTGTTGACACCCACGACCTTGCCTTCGGCATTGATGACCGGACCGCCGGAGTTGCCACTGTTGATGGGCGCATCGATCTGCAGATAGTCATCATAGGGGCCGGAATGGATGTCGCGACCGCGCGCCGAGATGATGCCGGCCGTGACGCTGCCGCCGAGACCGAACGGACTGCCGATCGCGACTACCCAGTCGCCGACCCGCGCGCGGTCGGAATCACCGAAGGCCACCGACGGCAGTTCGCCCTTGGGCTCGACCTTGATCAGCGCCAGATCCGTCTGCGGATCGGTGCCGATCAATTTGGCGGCCAGTTCACGACCGTCACTGAGCGTGACTTTGATCTCGTCGGCGCCATTGACGACGTGATTATTGGTGACGATGTAGCCGTTCTTGTCGATGATGAAACCTGAGCCCAGACCTTCGACCCGCGCTTCGGGTTCACCCTGCTGCGGACCGAAGGCGTAGGGGCCGGGGCCGAAGTGCCGGAATAACTGACCCATGGGTGAATCGGGATCGAGCTGCATGGGGCGACCGTCGAGGCGCGCGAGCTTGGCGGCATTTTTGACCACCGCAATCTTGACCACGGCCGGCTGTACATTTTCGATGACGTCGGCGAACTGCGGCTGGGCGAAGGTCGCCACCGCAGCGGGCATGACCGGCGCGGCGTCGGCGCCGGGCCATGCCACCACGCTCAGCGCTAGTGGCAAGGCGAGAGCGGCGGCGTAGCGGCGATCGGTTTTAAGACTATGGACGATGGCTGATTTCATGGGGCGCCTCCTCGGCATGCCTGTGCAACGGAGTGAAGCTTAGGCTGTCGTCCATTACTCGAAGCTTTCCGGGCCATTAATTTTTCGTAATGTCGGCATGCCGCAGCGCGGGTAGGCGCAGCAGGTGAATGTCGGCACAATGCGCCGTCCCTAATCGCTGCCCGCGTGCAGCACGTCGTCAGGAGTCATTGCGTGCATCTGCTCGTTGTCGAAGACGATCGCGACACGCGCGAGTTCATTCGCAACGGACTGCTGCAGGCCGGGCATAGTGTCGATGTCGCAGCCGATGGTCGCGAAGGTCTGTTTGCCGCTACTACTCAGCAGTTTGATCTGGTGGTGCTCGATCGCATGCTGCCGGAAGTGGATGGTCTGACGGTATTGCGTACGCTGCGTGCGTCGGGTAACCGCGTGCCGATCCTATTGTTGTCGGCGCTAGGCGAGGTCGACCAGCGGGTCGGCGGCTTACGCGCCGGTGCCGACGATTATCTGGTCAAGCCGTTTGCCTTCAGCGAACTCGAGGCGCGTATCGAGGCCTTAACGCGCCGCACAGCGCCCGAAGGGCCGGCCACGCTCTTGAAGATTGGCGATCTGGAACTCGACATGCTGGCGCGCGCCGTGCGTCGCGGCGAAGTGAGCATCGATCTGCAGCCCCGTGAGTTTCGTCTGTTGGAATACCTCATGCGCCATGCCGGCCAAGTGGTGACGCGCACCATGCTGCTTGAGCATGTGTGGGACTATCACTTCGACCCGCAGACCAATGTCATCGACGTGCACGTCAGTCGACTGCGCGCCAAGATCGATCGCGGCTTTGAGCCGCAGCTGCTGCATACGGTGCGCGGTGCCGGTTATCGCCTGGCGCTGGAAGGGACGAGCGAGGGTGGCTGAGGGGCCGCGTTCCGTCGCGTCGCGTTTCGGCGCGCTGCTGCGTACCAGCACTTTTCAGTTGACGCTGTTCTACACCGGGCTGTTCTCGATCTCGGCGGCCCTGCTGGCGATGTTCTTCTACTGGTCGACCATCGGTCTACTGTTGCGCGAGACCGATGCGACCCTTAAGGCCGAAGTCACCGGGCTCGCCGAACAATATATCGAGCATGGTCTGGAACGCCTGGTGCAGGTCATCGTGCACCGCATCCGTAACGATCAATCGGGCGCCATGCTCTATCTGTTCGCGACCCGCGACAATCAGCCCTTGGCTGGCAATCTACTCGAATGGCCACGCATCGAGGCCGATGTCGATGGTTGGGTGGAATTCACCCACCATCGCGCCGACGGCCGCGACGTGCCGGCACGTGCGCGCGTCTATCGGCTCGGCGACGGCTTACATTTACTGGTGGGACGCAATATCGAACAATTGCAGCAGTTGAAGCAGGTCTTCAATCGGGCGTTGGCGCTGGGCGTGGGTTTGATTTTTATCCTCGCCACCGGTGGCGGGCTGTTGATGAGCAGTCGCCTGCTGAAGCGCGTCGGCGCGTTGACGGCGGCAACCGGTGACATCGTTGCCGGCCATCTCGACAGGCGTCTTGAGATCCGCGGCTCGGGCGACGAGTTCGACGAGCTCGCGACACGCGTCAACATTATGCTCGACCGCCTGGCAGCCCTGCTTGCCAGCGTGCGTCACGTGTCCGACAACATTGCCCATGATCTGCGCACGCCGCTGACGCGCCTGCGCAATCGCCTCGAACTGGCGGCGCGCGGCGCGCCGGCGGCTGTGCGTGATGAGCTCGAAGCGAGCGTCGCGGATGCCGATCAATTGCTTGCGACTTTTGCCGCGCTGTTGCGCATCGCGCGCATCGAGTCCGGTAGCTACGATGCGCAATACGACCTATTGGATGTCGGCACCTTGGTCAACGACGCCAACGAGTTGTATCTCGGTGTCGCGCAGGACAAGCAGCTCACGCTGCATGCGGAAATCGAGCGCCGCGCGATGGTACGTGGCGATCGCAATCTATTGTTTCAGGCGCTCACTAATCTGCTCGACAACGCCATCAAGCACTCGCCAGCTGGCGGCGTAGTGAAAATAGTGGTGCGCCACGAGGGCAGCGACGTGGTGATCGATGTGAACGATGCTGGCCCGGGCATTCCCACCGGTGAACACCAGCGCGTTACCCAACGCTTCACGCGGCTGGACCAGAGTCGCAGCTTACCGGGCAGTGGGCTCGGCTTGTCACTGGTGAAGGCGGTGGCAGAGCTGCATCGCGGGAATTTGAGCTTTTGCGATAACGCACCGGGTTTGTCTGCGAGTTTGAGACTGCCGGCGGCGCCCCTGTAGGTCCGACGTCAGTCGGACATTAACGGCACAAGTGCAGGCCCTGGAAGGGAATGTCCGAATAAATTCGGACCTACAAAAGATCCTGTGGCGCAGATAAACCGATCGCGCCCTGTAGGTCCGACTTTAGTCGGACATTAACAGCGCAATGCAGGCCCCCGATTCAACACCCTCTCCCCCGGCATGGGGGGAGAGGGCAGGAAAGAGGATGTAAACCTCAGGCGGCCAGCAGCTTCATCACTTCGTGGACACGCTCGCCGTGACGCGTTTCTTCGCGGCCATTCAGGCGCAGCAGATCGGCAACCTGCGCATTGCTCTCGGCATCGGCCCACACCTGGTAGACCAGATCACCGTCCGCTTCGCCTTTGGCCAGGGCCGCGATCAGATCGTCGTCGCATTTTAATTCGGTCGGGCAGAACTTGAAGAACGGGTTGTCTTCATTGGCCGGCAAGGCGAATTCGGTGCCACTTTTCAGCTTGATGGCCTTCAACAGGCGGTGGGCGTGGCCACGCTCTTCGTTGCCATTGCGGGTCAGCAGCGTTTTGGCTTCAGGATTGGTGACGTTGTCGGCGAGCAGCAGGTAGAAGGCTTCACCAAAACATTCGATCATGGCCAGCACTTGCATGTCTTCTACAGACAGTTCTTTGCGGGTGGTGAGATAGGCAAAGGCATCAAATGCCTGTTCCGGATAACCGGCGGGAAGCGAAACCATAGGGCACCTCGTGGTCGCGTTAATTGAGGCGCGAAAGGTAGCGGAAAACGCCGCGCGCGGGAACGGTCGGCCGTCAGGATCTGACCCAGGTGGCAGCCGCCGTACCCGCCTGGCGGCCGGTCGCGAGGCAGGCGCTGAGCAGATAGCCGCCGGTCGGCGCTTCCCAGTCCAGCATTTCACCGGCGCAAAACACGCCCGGCAGGGCACGCAGCATGTAATGCCGATCGAGGGCCGCCAGGCTCACACCACCAGCGGTGCTGATGGCTTCGGCCAAGGGCCGCGTGCGCGCCAGCCGCAGGGGTAGCGCTTTGATGAGCTGGGCGAGTTGCTGCGGGTCGGCCAGCTCGGCGGCGCTCGCCACTTCGCGCAGCAGACTGGCTTTGACACCCGCGACCCCGGCGCGACGTTCGAGCACATGGGCCAGGCTATGTTTGCCGCGCGGCGCGGCCAGCGCGCAGGCGAGTCTTTCAGCATCGCGATCCGGCGCCAGGTCGAGCAGCAACACGGCGCTGCCATCGCGCTCCAGGCCATCGCGCAGATGCCGCGACAGCGCGTAAACGAGGCTGCCTTCGATACCGTGTTCGGTGAGGACAAATTCACCGCGTGCGCGACTCGGCTGACCGCTGGCGGTGATGCAACTGGCGACCACATTCTTGACCGCAGCACCGGCCCAGCGCTCGCGTAGATGCGCGCTCCAGGCGCATTCAAAACCACAGTTGGCAGCGCGCAAAGGTGTGATGACAACGCCGCTCGTAGCCAGCGGAGCGCACCAATCGCCATTTCCGCCCAGGGCCGGCCAGCTTGCCCCACCGAGCGCAAGGACTACGCGCTCCGCAATAACGCGCACCTCGCGAGCCGGAGTGACAAAACGTAAAGCGCCGGTCTCGTCCCAACCCAGCCAGCGGTGACGCGGCAGGAAACGCACCCCGTCGCGCCGCAGACGCGCCAACCAGCGGCGCAACAAGGGCGCGGCCTTCAAACCGACGGGAAACACGCGCCCAGAGGAGCCGACGAAGGTTTTAATGCCCAGGCCCTCCGCCCAGCGGCGTATGGCGTCGTTGTCGAATGCCCGCAAGGCGGCTGCAAGCGGCTGATCCGCAGGGCCGTAGCGGGTCAGAAAATCCGCCATCGTTTCGCCATGGGTCAGATTCAGGCCACCCTTGCCGGCCACTAGGAATTTACGTCCGACCGAGGCCATGGCGTCGTAAACACTGACCTCGGCGCCGGCCGCACATGCGGCTTCGGCCGCCATCAGTCCCGCTGGCCCGCCGCCAATGACAAGGACTTGGGGCGTGGTCGTCGGGGTGTTCAGCGCAGGCAGTCTTCGAGCAGGCGCTTATGCGCGCGCCAGTCGGGGCACACGATATCGAGCAATTTGTAAAAGCCCTTGCCGTGGCCGTGATAGCGCAGATGACACAACTCATGCATGACCACAAACTCGATGCATTCCCGCGGCGCCTGGATGAGGATCAAGTTCAAAGTCATGCCGCGCCGCGAACCGAGACTGCCCCAGCGGCTGCGCATGGCGCGGATCTGCAAGGGCGGACAGGCATAACGTTGAAAGCGCGGATGCAGGTGACAGGCGGCCAGGATGGCCGCGAATTCTTCCCGGGCGCGCCGGCGATACCAGTCGTTGAGCGCACCGCGCGCGGCCAGCTCATCGCGCGCAGCGCGGCCACCGATCACCAGACTGTCATCCCGTCGTTCCACACCGTGACGGGCGGTGGGATCGAGCCGCAGACGATGGGGAAGGCCCAGGTAATAATGGGTCGCGCCATCGTCGTAGCGTGGTACCCACTGCGGCAGGCGCGGCACGCTGCGGAAATGCTCCAGCTGGGCGGCAACCCACAGCACGCGCGCGGCAATAAAGGCATCGATTTCGCGCTTTGGCAAGCGCAAGGGCGCGCGGACCACTACCCGCAGGTCGGGATGCACTTCGATGCTCAACGAGCGACGCTTGGCACTTTGATGTAATTCATAGGCGAAGCCAGCGTGCAGGTTCTGCGTGGGAGTGACTGGTGCAGGCTTGCTCGGCGCTATGGTCGGTCGCCGAGTCGCACCGGCCAATTCGCCGAATAAATCGAGCGCCAGTTGCAGGGGCTTAATCATGGCCTGTGGCCGCGGTCGGCGCGCAAGGCAGTGATGTCCGCACAGACCAACAGTATTGAACGACGTGCGCCTTGCACCGGGTTATCCATGAAGCTCTTTCTCGAGTCCTAGTCTATTGCCCAGTCAGGATGTGGAACAGAGGGGCGCTGTGGCCGAACCGCCGTCACATAATCCTAGCTTTCACAGCTTGCACTCAACAATCGTGATCAACTGGCGTGGGCGCCCGCCACAGCCGGGCATCACAAAAGCATACGCGCAGATGGCGACACGGCGGCAAACGATGATCGCGTCGCTGCACTTTGTTCGGTGGCGCGGGCGACGACCGGCTCGCGCACCCGTGGCTATCGGTGTTTTCGATCGGACGGCGCCTTGGTTGATGCCGAACACAACCTGCGCTTTGTTACACACGGCAGCATGTCGTTGGCCAGCCTCGATGGCGTGGATGGCCTTCGCCTTCACGATGGCGGCGGCAACAACCACGCGAGCTTGTTGTTGTTTGATGTCATGGCGCTCGGTGATCACAACAGCCTGCGCATCGACGGCGCCACCTGGTGACAGTCTCACGTCTGTGGCGCAGGCCTGGACGCTCGCCGAGGGTGCGCCAGTCGCACTCGATGATCAGATTTACAACAGCTACGCCTGTGGCGGCGTGACGCTACTCATCGATACCGATCTGATCCAGACGACTTCCGGAAGACAGTGCATTGCGGTGGCCTTGTGTGGTGGGCCCCTCGCCGCTGACAATGGTCCGATGGCAAACCCTGGGCAGTGGAAGGCCGAGATCACAGCGGGCTGGTCGTTGCTGCTGACGGCTACGATCGCCTGCGGCACGGGCGTGTCCTCCTTGATCTATTACAGCTTCGGGCTGTTTGTCACACCGCTACAGTCAGCTTTTCACTGGTCGCGTGGCGAAGTTTCGACCGCGCTTTTTTATGGCAGCATTGGCTTGGTGTTGTCGGCACCCTTGTTAGGCTGGCTCATCGATAAGCTGGGCGCGCGCCGCGTGGCGCTGGTGGCGGTACCTTGTTTTGTTGCGATGTTGCTGGTGCTGTCGCGTTTTTATATATATACATTCACAGTTCGGGTTTTTTGTCTTGGTTTATGAAACTGGAATCGCGTACGCCGTATGGC
>JANLSI010000358.1:0-10574 GCA_031362345.1 Pseudomonadota bacterium | reverse complement strand
ACGCTGGTCTGTGGCGGAGGGAAATTGGGCGTTACGAGCTTCGCGTCGCTTAGTCATATTTGGAAATAGAGTTGTTCCAAATCGATTGTTGCACTGCCGCAAATTAACTATATGATGTGCCTCACCAAGACAGATAACGACCTCCCCTCGAAACTCTGTCTCTGGGACCTCCCCCTCGCCGGGCCCGTCAAACGGCCCGGCATTTTACTTTCTGGCCCCCTGAATTTCTGAGTCATATGCGGCCGCGGCGCACGGCAGCTGCGTCTCAAGGCGTCTCGCGCCGCGCACTGCGTCGGCGCTGGCGCGCCAAGCGCAACAGGCCCGGCAGACGCCAGACCGCGATCACGCCGAAATAGCACAGCAGCGCGCTCGCCGTCGCCATGATCGACAGGCCGACCAGCAAGGGTTTGCCCATCGCCGCGAGTCGTTCCATGAGGGGCAAGGCCTCGAGCGCGCCCTCGACCACGGGCCCCTGCATGCCTAGCACGAAGACGCCGAAGTGATAGCCCGCTAGCACAATGGCAGGTGTCGTGAGCGGATTTGAAACAAAGGTCGCGAATACCGCAGCCGGCAGGTTGGCACGCAACAGCAGCGCGGCGAGACAGGCGCACAGCGCCTGACCGACCGGCACCAACAGGCCGAGAAATAATCCTGAGGCGAGTCCGGCAGCGATGCCGTGGCGATTGGCGCGCCACAGCCAGGGACGATCGAGCAGCGGTCCCATCCAGCGCAAACCACGATGCTTACGCAGGCTTTCGGGATCGGGTAACCAGCGACGCAGCAGGGGACGCAACATACCCAGCAGTCTTGCCGATTCTGGCGGTGCCGCCTAGCGACGCGTAGCGATCGCCAACGTCGGATTCAGATTCCGAGATAACGTTGCGCGAGACGTGCCGCCCAGCCCGCGAACTTGAGCGGGCCAGTGGTAGCGGCGAGACACAGGCATTCACCACGGGTGGTGACGATGGGCTGATGGGTAATGTCCTCGTCGGCGTCTTCCAGTGAGCCCACACCAAAGACCTGCTCGTCGATTACATAGGCGCCCTGCAGCACCACCGTCAGCTCGCTGCCGCTGTGGCTGTGACGCGGCAGCACCGCGCCAGGTTGCGCGCGCAGCAACCACAGGCGGTCGCCTTCACCGCTGCGCAGTTTGGCCACCGCCACTCCACCGCCGACGCCACGCCAACGCAGGGCCGGCTCACCGAGTGACAGGTAGTTGCTCGCGACTGCGGCCAGATCGGGCGCGCTAGTCACGCTGCCACTCGGCCGCCAGCCAGGCATGTCTGGCGTACTGCGCGTGTTGCTCAGGATGTCGTCTGCGACCAGCTGCGGCGCCAGCGCGCTCGCGTTCAACATCACATCGGCGGCCAGCCGCTCGGCGAGTTGCAGATCGGCGCGACAGCTCGCACAGCCGAGCAGATGGGTGGCAATCACAATGTCGAAGGCCGCGCTCAAGTGGCCGCAGGCGTAGTCCATCAGCCAGCCGCTGTCGGGATGCTGCGTCTGGTTCATCGTCCTTCTCCGAATGCCGCCCGGACCCGTTCGAACGCGAGTCGCGCGCGGGATTTCACCGTGCCTATGGGCAAACCGCTCTCGATCGCTATCTCGCGCTGGGACTTGCCGTCCACATAGCATTTGAGCAGCACCTCGCGCTGTTCGACCGGTAGTTCGGTCAACATCGCCCCGATGCGCGCGCCGAAGGCCTGCGCCAACAGATCGACTTCATAACTTTCAACGCCGGCGTCACTACGGGCGTACTCAGCGACCAAGCGCTGCTCGCGCTGCGCGGCACGCTCCAGATCGATGCGCCGATTGCGTACCAGGGTGAAGATCCAGGTGCGCGCTGAGGCGAGTTTGGCGTCGAACAGCGCGGCCTTGCGCCATACCACCAGGAACACGTCTTGCAGCAGGTTCTCGGCGTCGGCCGGCACCATGCCACTGCGGCGCAGATGACTGTTGATACGCGGTGCCAGCAATTCAAAAAGACGACTGAAGGCGACGCTGTCGCTGTGCTCGCGGACGCGCACCAACAGGGCGGTTTCCTCGTCGCGCTCCAGCGCCGCACGGTCGGCGCGTGCGCGTTCGTCCGCGACCGGAAATGGCAGGATGTCGGCGTCTTCGGGCGGGCGTCGTACAGGCATGGGATTCCTCATCATGGCAGCTTGTACGCCGACCGCAAACGCCTGGATCAGCCGCGCACAAGCCGTGATCCGCTTGCTGGTGTCGCGCGTAATCCGACCACGGCAAATTAAGGGCAGGACATGCAACACCCATCCACAAGCGGCGCGCCATTGCGTGTCGCCGTCATAGGCAGCGGCATTGCCGGCTTGGGTGCCGCCTGGCTGCTCGACCGCGCCCATCGCGTAACCGTGTTCGAAGCCGGTCCTACACTCGGTGGCCACAGCAACACCGTGAGCGTCGACGATCACGGCTGCGAACTCGCGATTGATACGGGTTTCATCGTCTACAACGCACCCAATTATCCGAATCTGGTGGCACTGTTCGACCATCTCGGCGTCGCCACCCACGCCAGCGATATGTCCTTTGCCGCCTCGCTGGACGATGGCCATTTCGAATACGCCGGCAGCGACCTCGCCGGCCTGTTGGCCCAGCCGCGTAATCTGCTGCGCGAGCGTTTCTGGCGCATGATGCTCGACATCATGCGTTTCTATCGCGACGCGCCCGGCTATCTCGCCGGGCCCGACGCCGACCTGCCCCTGCGTGAACTGCTAGCACGTCATGGCTATTCCCACGCCTTCTGCCGCGATCATTTGCTGCCGATGGCCGCCGCCATCTGGTCGGCCTCCGCAGCCGACATCCGCCACTATCCAGCCCGCGCCTTCATACAATTCTGTATGAACCACGGCCTGCTGCAGGTACGTGATCGCCCGCAGTGGCGCACCGTGATCGGCGGCGCGCGTGAATATGTGCGCCGCCTGCGTAACGAACTGCGCGGCACGGTCATCACCGGCAGTGCGGTGCAGGGCATCGAACGCCTGCCCCACGCGGTCGGCGTGGTGATGGCCGATGGATGCATCCAATATTTCGATCACGTGGTGCTGGCCACCCATGCCGACCAGGCCTTGGCGCTGCTCAAGGCGCCGAGTGAGGACGAACAAAACGTGCTGGGCGCGTTTCGCTATGCGCGCAATATCGCCTACCTGCACACCGACGCGTCACTCATGCCGCGCCGGCGGCGCGCGTGGGCGAGCTGGAATTTTCTCGCACGCGGACCGACAGATGACGCAGCGCTATGCGTGAGCTACTGGATGAATCGCCTGCAACCCTTGGCGAGTCAGCAACAGTGGTTCGTGACTTTGAATCCGCCCATCCCGCCGGCTGCCCATGCAAGCCACTACAACACCGTCTACGAACATCCGCAGTTCGACGCCGCCGCACTCGCCGCGCAGCGCGCGTTATGGACGGTGCAGGGTGTTAATCGCACCTGGTTCTGCGGCAGCTATTGCGGTTATGGCTTTCACGAAGATGGGCTGCAGGCTGGGCTGCTGGTCGCTGAACAGCTGGGCGGCGTCGCGCGGCCCTGGGCACAACCCATCCAAGCGAGCCGTGTGCCGCTGCCACCCGCCACCGCGCACCGGCCCTGGGCAAGCGCGGCGTGACCGCCAGCCACGCGACCAAGCTCACAGTCGGGCCGCCTAGCGCGCCCGAATTATGTTTCGGCGAGGTAGTCCATCAGCGCCTGCGTCCAGCCGAACATCATTTCAGCTATCGCGTGTTCTTCCTGCGCATCCCGCTGTCACGTCTGGATGAATTAGCCAACCGCTGGCTGAGCCGCGAACGTTTCAATCTGCTGTCGTTTCATGTGCGCGACTATGGTCCGCGCGACGGTTCCTGTCTCATGGCCTGGGCGCGCACCAAACTAGCCGAGGCAGGTAGGCACGGTATCGACGGCGAGGTGGTACTGCAGACCTTCCCGCGCCTGCTCGGCTATGTCTTCAATCCGATCAGCGTGTGGTACTGCTATGACCGCGCCGGTGCGCTGCGCGCCGCCATCTGCGAGGTCAGCAATACCTTTGGCGAGCGCCACGATTACGTACTCGGCAGCGCGGACAATGCACCGATCACCGCCAACACCCGGCTCACCGCCGACAAGCAACTGCATGTCTCACCGTTCTGCGAAGTGCGCGGCCACTACCGCTTTCGCTTCGTGCAAGACGCCGCGCGCTGCATCGCCCATATCGACTATTACGACGGTGCGAGCGAAATCGAGCGTCTGATCCTGACAACCATCACCGGCCAACCCGTAGCACTGACCGCGCGCGCCACGCTACGTGCCTTTCTCGGCTACCCGCTGTTCACGTTTGGCGTCATAGCGCGCATCCACTGGCAGGCCTTCAAGCTGTGGCGCAAACGCGTGCCGTGGTTCCGCAAGCCGGCGCCACCCACATTTAAGACCTTCCGTTGAATGGACCCTCCATGGCGACCCACAATTCCAGTAAAGCCCATGCTCTGACTTCGACCCCCAGCTGGGGGCGCGCTTTTCTCGCAGTGCTGGAGCGGCTCGACCACGGCGAATTGAATTTCACTGCACCAGACGGCACGCGCAGCTGTTTTCGTGGCCCCCGGCCCGGCCCGCAGGCCGATTTGGAAATCCGTGACTGGGGTGTCGCTGGGCGCGTGCTACGTGCTGCCGATGTCGGGTTGGCCGAGTGTTATCGCGACGGCCGCCTGGAGACCTCCGATCTCACCGCGCTACTACTGTTGTGCGCCACTAACGAGACTGCGCTCGCGCAGCGCTTCTATGCCCAGCCATGGGTCGCGCTCTATCTGCGGCTGAAGCATTTGTGGCGCACCAACACCCGCGCCCAGGCCAGAAAGAACATCGCTGCTCACTACGACTTGTCCAACGCCTTCTACGGCTTGTGGCTGGACGGCACCATGACTTATTCCAGCGCCTGCTTCGATGGCGACGGCGCGCGGTCGCTGGAGAGCGCTCAGGAAGCGAAATACGAACGCATGCTGGCGATGGTCGGTGCCCACCATGGCCAGCACATTCTCGAACTCGGCTGCGGCTGGGGCGGCTTCGCCGAATACGCGGGGCGCTCGCGCAATCTGCGCGTGACGGGGATCACGCTCTCGCCCGCCCAGCTCGAATACGCCCGTAGACGCATTGCCGCCGCCGGTCTGGAAGGTCAAGTGGACTTGCAGCTTATCGACTATCGCGACCTGCGCGGCCAGTTCGATCACATTGTCTCGGTGGAGATGTTCGAGTCGGTCGGCGAGCGTTATTGGCGACTTTTCTTCGAGGTCTTGAAGGCACGTCTCAAGCCCGCTGGCCGTGCTGCCGTGCAGGCCATCACCATCGATGCCACGGTCTTCGAACGCTATCGCCGCAGCAGCGACTTCATCCGCGAATACGTCTTCCCCGGCGGTATGCTCGCGCCGCAATCGCGCATGGTGGCCGACGCCGCGCGCAGCGGCCTCGCACTCACCGCCAGCACGTGCTTCGGCCACGATTACGCCACCACCCTCAAGCTGTGGCGCGAGCGCGTACAAGCCGCGGGCCAGCCGATCCGCGCGCTCGGTTTCGACGCGCGTTTCCTACGCCTGTGGCATTTCTATCTGTGCTACTGCGAAGCGGGTTTCCGCTGCGGACGCACCGATGTCGCGCAGCTCGCGTTCAGGCATGCGTGCTGAAACCCTGCCCGGCGCGCGACTGCTGCTGGCGGCGCGTGCATTCGATGCCATTCAAGATCCTGTTCTGGGCTATCTGAGCGATCGTGCCCGCGCGCGCGGTATCGATCGCCGCGCCTGGATAATAGCGGGCGCGCCCTTGCTGGCCGCCGCGAGCTCCGGCTTGTTTGCGCCGCCCGCACTGGCGCAAGGCCACATCGCGCCATGGTTCTTCACGATGTTGGTGTTGGTCTATGGCGCGCTCGCGCTGGTACAGATCAGCTACCACGCCTATGGTGCCGAACTCTCCACCGAATCCATGGAACGGACGCGTATTACCGCGATGCGCGAGGCGCTGGCGCTATGCGGCGTATTGGCTGGCGCAATACTGCCGCAACTGTGTGCCAACGCGTGGGGCCCGCGCGCGGGCTACGCTGGGTTCGCCGTGCTGGTGGCAGCGCTCTTGCTGCTGGCGACGGGGGTAAGCGTGCGCCTGGCGCCGGCACCTGCAGCGATGCCGGTGGCCAAGGTGAAAAGCGGAGCTTGCTGGCGCGCCATGACCCGACCCCTGGCCAACCCGGCACTGCGTCGCCTGCTGACGGTGTTCATGTTGAACGGCACCGCCAACGCCATTGCCGCTACCCTGGTGTTGTTCTATGTCGACGATGTGATCGGACGTGAGGATCTGGGCGCCGCTTTCCTATTCGTATACTTCGCGGCCGGCGTGGTGGCGATGCCGCTGTGGCCGTGGCTCGCGCGCCGCACTGATAAGACCCGCGCCTGGTTGCTCGGCATGCTGGCGTCGATCGTGGCCTTTGTATGGGCCGCGTTTCTGGGTGCTGGCGATGTGCTGCCCTATTTCCTCATCTGTGCGCTGTCGGGATTCGCGCTCGGCGCGGACCTGGCCCTACCGCCAGCGCTGCTCGCCGACACTATCGATCACGAAGCGACGCACGGCCGCGGCTATCCGGGCGGCGCCTACTTCGGACTCTGGGCCTTGGTCACCAAACTCAATCTCACGCTGGCCGCCGGGCTGGCCCTGCCCTTGCTCAGCACTTGCATGGGCGCGGTGCGCGCGTGGCATTGTCGGCACGGCGCGCGCTTGAACTCGAGCAGCAGGTCGCATCGCTCGGCCCGGCACGGACCTGCGCCTTGCCGCTCGATGTCACCGACGCGACCAGCATCGCCCACGCCGAGCAGGTCTTGGTCGAACGCTGGGGCGGTTACGACCTGGTCGTGATGCTGGCCGGCGACTACGTGCCACAAACGGTTGATGATTTCGCACTCGAAGACGCGCGACGCATCGTCGACACCAATCTGACCGGCGTCTACAACACCCTCGCCGCCGTGCTGCCACGCCTGCGCGTTGCAGGCCACGGTGGCCTGGCCCTGGTGTCGAGCGTGGCCGGTTACCGCGGGCTGCCGCGCAGCCTGGCCTACGGTCCGACTAAGGCGGCGCTCACCAACCTGGCCGAGGCCTTGTACCTGGAACTGCACGGGCGCGGTATCGATGTTTATCTGATCAATCCCGGCTTCGTACGCACGCCGCTGACGGCCGCTAATTCGTTTCCCATGCCGGCGCTCATCGACGCTGAAGCCGCCGCGCAGGCCATCGTCGCGGGCCTCGCGCGCGGTCTGTTTGAAATCCATTTCCCGCGCCGCTTCACCCGCGTCATAAAACTGCTGGCGCTACTGCCCAATTCACTCTATCTACCGCTGCTGCGATGGCTGACCCGCTAAGTTCGGCACCTAGCATGAAGTCGTTATACTGGCGCTCATGAGTAAATCGCACCCCCATCTCCGTATTCTCATCACCAATGACGATGGCATCTATGCGCCGGGCATAGCACTGCTCGAGCAGATAGCGCTGACCATCACCGACGACGTGTGGGTGGTCGCGCCCGATCAGGAACGCAGCGGCGCCGGCCATTCGATTTCCCTGACCTTGCCGATTCGCATGCGGCAACTCGATGCGCGTCACTATCAAGTGGCCGGTACGCCGACCGATTGTGTGCTGATGGCGCTCTCCCAGGTGATGAGCAACGCGCCACCGACCCTGCTGCTGTCGGGCATCAATAGTGGCGCCAACCTGGCCGAGGATGTGACCTATTCGGGCACTATTGCAGCAGCCATGGAAGGAACTTTGTTCGGCATCCGCGCCATCGCGCTGTCGCAATTGCGCGCGCCCGGCGCGGTCGCCGATTTCGCGCCAGCAACGGCCTTTTGTCCCGATCTGCTGCGTAAACTCGTCAGCCTCGAGCAATGGCCCGAAGGCTCCTTCATCAACGTCAATTTCCCCGACGTAGCGGTCGCCGAAGTCAGCGGGGTGCGGCTCACCACCCAAGGTCGGCGCCCAGCGGGCTCGTTCTCCATCGTGCCGCGCATCGATGCCCGCGCCCAGCCCTATTACTGGGTCAAGATTGCCTATACCACCGGCAACGCGCTTCCCGACACCGATCTGCACGCCATCGCCGATAAGGCGGTGGCGGTCACGCCGATCAAGATGGATTTCACCGACCATGCCTGGCGTCGCCGTCTCGCCAGCGTGCTCAACTGAGGCCGCAGCCATGCAAGGCGTATTTTTCGATCTGGGCGGCACTTTGTTCAGCTATCGCAACGTGCCGCGCGTGACCGTAGCGCTGCTCATGGAGGCGGTTGCGCGTCTGGGTGTCCAAGCCAGCAACGAGCAGATCAAGGATGCCCATGGCCAGGCCTCGCGCGACATGAGTTTCGCCTATGCCGAGCGCGCCTATTACCTGCACGCCGATTTCTTCCACGATACTTTCAAGCGCTTCGCCGAGTTACTCAGCGCGCCGCATGACGCGGCGGTACACGCCTGGTATCTCGAAGCCCATCGCGTCGCAATCATCGACTGCCTGGCGCTCAAAGATGATTGCATCGAGACCCTGGCGCACTTGAAAGACCTCGGCCTCTACCTCTCGGTGGTATCCAATATCGACGATGACATGCTCGCCCCACTGATCGCCCGCGAGGGCTTAAGCCGTTATCTCGATCACTGGACCAGTTCCGAGGCAGCGCAGTCGTGCAAGCCCGACCGGCGCTTCTTCGAGCTCGCACTGTCGCGCTCGGGCTTGAGCGCCAATGAGGTGCTATTCGTCGGCGATTCGCCTGAGCACGACATCATCGGCGCCCATGCGGCGGGTATGCGCACCGCCTTGATCACCGACGGCGGCTTACCACCACCCTTGCAGACCGGGCGCGTGAACGTCAGCGCCGACCACACCATCTCTACCTTGACCGATCTGAAACACATCGCTGCCGGCGCAGGTCAGCGTTCCGCGTGACGCGCCCGCTTACAGGCTGCGCCCGTTGATTTACTATGCGGGCGTTGCCTATGCGCACGCGCGAGTAAGCAAGCTGAAATCGTTGACGGCGGCGTGTTCACAGTGCGCCCCTGGGGGTGTTCGTCACGACCTTTTGGCGCGCAGCGGCAGCCCAACTGATTTAATTAATGTTGTTACACGGAGAATCGTTCATGGTGATTAAGAAGAAAGCCGCTGCGGCCAAGAAGAAGCCGGCACCGGCGGCGAAGATGAAGCTGACCACCAAAGACGCCATCAAGGCAGCCAACAAAGTCCTGCTCGGCCACCTTGCGGCGGGTAATGCGGCCGCCATCGCGGCCTGCTACAGCAAGAAGGCAATACTGCTTGCGCCTGGCGCACCCGCGACCAAGGGCGCGAGGAACATCGCTGGCTACTGGGCTGGCGCCATCGGCCAGGGCGTCAAGACCGCGAAGCTCAAGACTCAGGAAGTCGACGAACTTGGCACCACCGCCATCGAGTGTGGGGCCTACAAACTCAAGGGTGCCGGTGGCGCATTGCTCGGCACGGGCAAGTACGTCGTGGTGTGGAAGAGGGAAGACCGCGCCTGGAAGCTGCATCGCGATATCTTCAACGCCGACAGCTAAGCTTCGACAAAGCGGCCGGGCCGTGAGGTCTGGCCGCCTTTTTTTTGGGGCCTCTAGCAATGGGTGTGCGAATAAATTCGCACCTACAAGGGTGCCACGGATTCGAGACCCCGCACTGCGCGCACCCTCCCCTAGCTCGTCCTTTCCGTTAGTATGGGCCGCGCGCCGTCAATGACGTGCGCAACACATCAAGGCCATCGCTCGGGGAGGAAACATGCGCCCATTGCTTACCACCATCGCCATCTTCTATGCACTCATATTCACCGGCGCACACGCTGCCACCACTATCGACGACCAAGCCCTGAGCGCAGATAAGGATGGTCACAACTGGGCAGCCTATGGCCGCACCTACGACGAGCAGCGCTTCAGCCCACTGGCTCAGATCAATGAACAGAACATCGGCAAATTAGGTCTGGCGTGGCACATGGACCTGCCCAATGATCGGTCTCTGAACGGCACGCCACTGGTGATCGACGGGGTCATGTATTTCCCCGGCAGCTATAACGTGGTCTATGCGGTCGAAGCCGCCACCGGCAAGCTGCTGTGGACTTACGATCCGAAAGTGATAGAGCACGCCGGCGACCGTCTGCGCATCATGTGGGATTCGAGTCGCGGGCTCGCCTATTGGAAGGGCAAGGTTATTGATGCGACGGTCGATGGTCGCCTCATCGCCCTCGATGCCGCGACCGGCAAGGAGCTGTGGAGCACCGAGACCCTCGACCCGCGCAAGGCGCTGTTCGTCACCGGCGCGCCCAAGGTTTTCAAGGGCAAGGTCATCATCGGCAACGGCGGCACGGAATGGGGCGCGACGCGCGGCTATGTCACTGCCTACGACATAGAGACCGGCAAACAGGCCTGGCGCTTCTGGATCGTGCCCGGCAACCCGGCCGATGGTTTCGAGGACAAAGCCATGGAAATGGCGGCCAAGACCTGGAAGGGAGAATGGTGGAAACACGGCGGCGGCGGCAATACTTGGAACGGCATTACCTACGATCCGGAGTTCAACCAAGTG
>JANLSI010000333.1:0-5848 GCA_031362345.1 Pseudomonadota bacterium | reverse complement strand
GCTTTCAGCGCGACGCTGGAAAGCCCGGCGTGGCAAGCGCCGTGAAGCCACCGGCCTCGCGCAGCAGAAACAAGACTTCGAAATGCTGGCGGGTGGCCAGTGCCACACCACGTTGTGCGCCCATCACCATCAAGGCGGTCGCGTAGGCATCAGCTAGCATGCACGAGGAGTGCAACACAGTTACCGAGGCAACGTCGTTTTGCAGCGGCTCACCCGTGGCCGGATCGATTTCATGGGAATAGCGTCGACCCTCATAGTCGAAGTAATTTCGGTAGTCGCCCGAGGTCGCGAGTCCGCTATCGGTGAGACTGAAGACCCGTTCGACCTCATCCTGATCGGCGACCGGCAAGGCCACGCCCACCTGCCAAGGCGCGCCTTGGGCATTGCGGCCACGCGCGCGAAGCTCACCGCCAATATCGATCAGATAGTCATGCAGACCTTCGTTTTCGACCAGGGCCGCGACTTGATCGACGGCATAGCCTTTGGCGATCGCGGAGAGGTCCAGCGCTAGGTCGGCACGCGCTTTGCGCACGCGCGGTGGCCCATCGGCGAGTTCGAGCTGGCGATAGCCTACCCGTGCACGTGCCGCCGCGAGAGCCTCAGCAGCGGGCGGTTGGGCAAGCGGTACCTGCGGACCGAAGCCCCACAGATTGACCAGCGGGCCGACGGTAATGTCGAAGGCCCCATCGGTCGCCGCGCTCACCGCCTGCGCGGCTTTGAGGACGGTGAACAGCTCGGCCGAGACCACCAGCCAGTCGCGACTCGCGTTGGCGTTCAGGCGCGACAGCTCGGAATCCGCCTGGTAGGTCGACATCTGCGCGTTAATGCCTACCAGCAGCGCGTCGACGCGTACTTTGAGGCTAGTACTCGAGCCCCGCAGGGTTGGTACCGTTACGCGATAGGTGGTGCCCATGGTCTCGCCCAGCAGCGTCGGCTCAGCGATCGCCGACCACGACAGGCTAAGCGGAATAAGCGTGGCCATGACAGCGCCATGCCAGGGGCCTGGTGGCGGGATCATTTGTAACAGGCTAAGCCCGGTCCCCTGCACGCACGCAAAACCGATACTGTGCACAATGATCTATAGTCAGTGCATTCAATTGTTCTAACTCCCGGCAAGTAAATGCAACAAAGCAAATGAAAATCATCAAATCACTGGCATTATTCGCGATGTGTTTGTCCATCCTCGCAGGCTGCGCCCAGGTCGGTGACAGACCGGTGGCGCAGATTGCGGCTGTCCATGGCGATTCTAATAGCTCCAATCCCGATCGCTTTTCGTTCAAGATCGACGTCGCCGGCGCGCTGGCGGGGCAGTCGACCGACGAGCGTGCGCGCAAGGAAATCGAGTACTACCGCAGTCACAACGGTTACAACTCCTATGAGATTGTGAGTAAAGAAGCCAAGGGCTCGCCGGTTTCTTACTACGAGTACGAGGTGCAGTTCGCCAGGGTGGTGGACGTCGAAGCTATCCTATCTCGCGACCAGAAATAGCCGGTCAACAGGCCGCCCACGGTCCGACTATTTAGTAGCGCGATTCATCTGAGCCGGCCGGCGCGCCTTCGGCCGCTGGCGTGGGCGTGCCAGCGACGGGTTCTGCGGCCACGGGCGCGGTGACGGGAGTCGCGGGCTCCGTTGCGGGTAAGGCGACGGGTGCCGTGGCCGCGCTCTTGGCTGCGTTGTCGCCCTGGCCACAGGCACTGAGCAGGCCGACCAGTGTCGCGATGGCGATGATGAACGTAGTTTTCACGTTTAATTCCTCTGTGCTGATCAGTGATGCGAGCGCCACCATAGCGCACTATCGGCTCGCTGCCAGCGTCACCCTGGTGCGCCGCCCTAACGACGAGGTCGCGCGGACCTCTTCGCAGCGGCCCACGCCGCTGGCACTATGCGCACTCCTTGTATAACCGGACAGCCTCCATGATCGATTCCTTGCGTGCCATGGTCACCCGCCTTGCGAGCGCGGCTCTGTTACTGAATGTCGCGGCGAACTGCGCCGCCGAAGCGCCGTCAGTGACACCGGCACGCCTCGCCGCCGGCAACACCGGCACCGACGCCGCAGCCGATTGGTTGACCTATGGCGGCAGCTACGCCAACTGGCGTTACAGCCCGCTTGCCGACATCAAGCGCGATAACGTCGCCACACTGGCGCCCGCCTGGATGCTGCAGACTGGCGTGCAAGGTCAGGTCGCGAGCTCGCCGGTGGTCGCCGATGGCATGTTGTTCTTCACCGCCGCGCACAACAATCTCTATGGGCTGGACGCGGTCAGCGGTGAATTGAAATGGCATTACGAGCATTCAATGCCTTCCGATCTGCGGTTGTGCTGCGGCCCCGCTAATCGCGGCGTGGCGATTGCCGGCAACAAGATTTTCATGGCGACGCTCGATGCGCGCCTGCTAGCCTTCGAGCGCAGCACCGGCAAGGTGTTGTGGAATATCGTGATGGCCGACTACAAACTCGGCTTCAGCGCGACCAGCGCGCCGCTGGTGGTGAAGAACACGGTCATCGTTGGCAACGGCGGCGGCGAATATGCGACGCGCGGCTTCGTCGCTGCCTACGATCTCGACACCGGCAAAGAGCGCTGGCGCCGTTACACCGTGCCCGCGGCCGGTGAGCCGAATGTGGAATCCTGGGCGGGCGAATCCTGGCGGGGCGGCGGTGCACCCGCGTGGATGACCGGCGCCTACGACGCGGCCAGCAATATGCTCTATTGGTCGACCGGCAACCCTGCGCCGCTGTTCAACGGTGATGCGCGCAAAGGCGACAATCTCTACAGCGATTCCGTGATTGCACTCAATGCCGACAGCGGCGAGTTGCGCTGGCATTTCCAGGCGACGCCCCACGATACCTGGGATTACGACGCGACCAATGGCCTGGTGTTGATAGACGTCGAACAGGACGGCAAAAAATTCCGCGCCGTGGCCCAGCCCAATCGTAATGGTTATGTCTATCTGCTCGATGCTACCAGCGGCAAATTTCTGCGCGGTACGCAGTACATTGAGAACATGAACTGGTCTAAGGGCCTCGATGCCAACGGCCGACCGAGCGTCGACCCAAAGTTCGTGCCGACCGCCGATGGTCTCGTCGAGATGGTCTGCCCAGGACCGATAGGTGGCAATAATGGTTCGACCACCTACGCGTACAGCCCGACCACGCGCCTGTTGTATGTGCCGGTGATTGAGAGCTGTATGTCGCTTTCCAAGGAAGAAGCCGGCATGCATCCGGGCGATCCCTCCTTCGGCGGCAGCCTCGGCGATTCCTACGCGACCCTCGGCAAGGCCTACGGTCATCTGACCGCCATCGATCCCGTCACCGGTAAGATCAAATGGCGTTACCGCGATAACTATCCGATGGTCGGTGGTGCGCTGGCGACCGGCGGTGGGGTGGTGTTCACTGGCAACCAGGAAGGCTATGCGCTGGCCCTCGACGACCGTACTGGTGCGATGTTGTGGAAGTTCCAGACCGGCTCCGGCATCCGTAGCCAGCCCATCACCTATCGCATCGACGGTCGCCAGTATGTCGCCATCGGCAGTGGCACCGGGGGTCTGGCGGTATCGGTGGTCGGCCAGCCCAAGAACATCACCATGGGCAGCGCATTGATTGTGTTTGCGCTGCCGAAGTAGGGCACAAATACAAAACCACGCCATTGCATCTCCTCGCACCAGGAGCAGCCGACATGACCGTCCACGACACCATCGGCCAACGCAGTCTGGTGCGCGCCATCGAGAGCAACGCGGCCCTGCGCCCGCAGCAGGTGTTCATCGAATACGGCGCGCTGCATATCACCCATGCTGCTTTTGCCAGCGCGGTGCGGCGCGTCGCTAATGGCTTACTCGCGCGCGGCGTCACGCGCGGCGCGCGGGTGCTGGCCTATCTGCCCAACTGCCCGGAATACTTGATGGTGCGCTTCGCGGTGCAACGCATCGGCGCGGTGTTCGTGACCTGCAGCGCTCTGTATGTCGATGACGAGATCCGTTATCAACTCGACGCGAGCGGCGCGATGCTCGTCATCACCGATCTCGAATCGGCCGAGCGACTGCAGGCCATCGCGGCCCAGGTGCCCTGCGTGCGTACTGTGGTGCTGCTCGAACCCGGGCGTATGGATAGCAGTACGATAGGCGTGAACGCATGGCTTGCCACCTGCTCTGATCAGCTGCACCTGCCTTTCCCCGACGTCGATGCGTTGTCGATGTTGATGTATACCTCGGGCACCACGGCGCGCCCCAAAGGTGTGATGTTCACCCACGGCAACGAGATGTTTGCCGCGCAAGGTATCGCCCATGCCTTTGCCTACACGCGCTACGAGCGTCTGCTGCATTATTTCCCGCTCTATCACGTCAACGGCGGCCTGGCCCTGCTCGGGCCTCTGATTTTGCGCGGCGCGACCATCGTCATGGTGCCGAAGTTTTCCGCGTCGACCTTTGCCAAGACGCTGGTCGAACAGCGCATCACCATGGCGGCGCTGAACGCTACCCACATTAAGATGCTGCTGAATCAGCCACCGAGTCCCTACGACAGCGCGCACCAGGTCTACCGCGCACAGTTCGCTCTGCCGCTCGATCTTGAACGGCGCGAAGAATTCACCGCTCGCTTTGGCGGTATTACCCTGGTCGAAGCCTATGGCCTGACCGAAGCCATGGGCATTTGCATCGCAGCGCCGGTCGACGCCCTGTGGAAGCCCAGCAGCGCCGGCCTGCCTTTCCCGGGTTATGGCATGCGACTTATTGACGAGACGGGCCAAGAGGTCGCCACCGGTGAGGCCGGACAATTGCTGCTGCAATGTCATTCACGCCATGGTTTGACGCAGGGTTATTTCCAGGATGCGCAAGCCAGTGCTGAGCTGCTGCGCGACGGCTGGCTCCATACCGGTGACGTCGGACAACTCGACGAAGACGGTTATTTCTATTTCCTCGAACGCCAGAAGGACATGATCAAACGCTCGGGTTTCAATGTCGCTGCGGCGGAGGTCGAGCGGGTGTTACTGACCCACCCCAGCGTGCACGAAGCAGCGGTGGTCGGCATCCCGGACGATATGCGCGAGGAAGCAGTTGTCGCCTTCATCGTGGCCGCGAGCGGCGCGACACCCGATGGGGAGCAATTGCGCGCTCATTGCGCCAGTCAACTTGCGCCCTACAAGGTACCGGAACATATCGCGACCCTGGCTGCGATGCCGGAGAATTTTCTCGGCAAGGTCGAGAAAAAGCTGCTGAGGGAGATGGCGCGGGAGATGTTTGTTAAGCACTGAGCGGTGCGTTTGTCGTGCCCTTGCTGGTAGATCCGACTGAAGTCGCACCCACACGGATAATAGACGGACAATTGATCCGACACGGCTCACCCATTGCCGGGAGCGTTTAAGATGCTTGCCGGTCTGTCAGCAATGCGCAGCGCACACGCGCGTCGAACTCGCCCTTACACAAGGAGTTTCTCAATGTCTAAACGAACACTCGTGGTCTCGCTCGGCATCGTGCTCACGCTCAACGGCTGCGCGGAGATGAGCTCCGGCCAGAAACAAACTGCGGTAGGTGGCGGCGTAGGCGCCGCGACCGGCGCTGCGCTGGGAGCGATTTTTGGTGGTGGCCAGGGCGCCGCCATCGGCGCGGGGGTCGGCGCGTTGGCCGGTGCCGGCGGCGGCTATCTCTGGTCACGACATATGCAGGAACAGAAAGCGGCGATGGAGACCGCCACCCAGGGTACGGGTGTGACCGTCACCCAGACACCGAACAATGAACTCAAGCTCGAGATCCCGAGCGATATTTCCTTTGAAACAGGCAAGGCCGATATCAATCCGGCACTGCGCCCGGTGCTGGACAAGTTCGCGCAGACCTTGACCGCGAATGCCGTCACCCGATTGGC
>JANLSI010000313.1:0-6469 GCA_031362345.1 Pseudomonadota bacterium | reverse complement strand
CTCGAGCGCGATCATCATCTGACACTGTTATGCCGTGATGTGGCCGAGGTCGCGATCTACGCCAAGGTCGCCAACGATGCGTTCCGATTGATCAAGACTTTGACCCCCGGGCCGTATACCTTCATCCTGCCCGCCACGCGTGAAACACCGCGCCGCCTGCAGGACGAGAAGCGTCGCACGGTCGGCCTGCGCATTGCCGCCCACCCGTTCATTCACGGCCTGCTGGAAAGCCACTCGCCGCTGCTGGCCACGACCGCGATCGACGACGACATCCGCCTGCCCTATGCCGATCCGGAAGACATCGTGCAGAATCTTGGCCACGCGGTCGACGCGGTATTCGACGCCGGTGCGGTCGGCATCGAGATGACCACCATCATCGATCTCACGGGCCCGGCACCGGTACTGGTGCGCCAGGGTCTGGGTGACGTTTCGCACGTGGCCGAGCTGCGCTAGGGTAGCGATGCACCTTGACTATCGTGTCGAGCTCATCCCGCCGCTGGCAGGCATCGGCCCAGCGCAGCCTCGCTGTCACTGGCCCCACGCGCTCAATCAGGAAACCGAGCATTGACTATTGCCGTCAATAAACGCGTGCTGTCCGGCATGCGGCCGACCGGCCAGCTGCATCTTGGGCACTATCACGGCGTGCTCAAGAACTGGGTACAACTGCAACACGAATTCGAGTGTTTTTTCTTTGTCGCCGACTGGCACGCCCTGACCACGTCCTATGAAGACACCTCGGTCATTGGCGAGACAGTCTTCGACATCGTCATCGACTGGCTGTCGGTCGGCATCAACCCCGGTGAGGCGACGCTGTTCATCCAGTCGCGCGTGCCGGAGCACGCTGAACTGCATCTGCTGTTGTCGATGATAACCCCGATCAGCTGGTTGGAACGGGTGCCGAGCTACAAGGATCAGCAGGAAAAGCTCAAGGAAAAGGATCTCTCCACTTACGGCTTCCTCGGTTATCCGCTACTGCAGGCGGCCGATATCCTGATCTATAAGGCCGGACATGTGCCGGTTGGCGAGGATCAGGTCGCCCACATCGAGATGTCGCGAGAAGTGGCGCGGCGCTTCAACTTTCTCTATGGTCGCGAACTCGGCTTCGAGGACAAGGCCGAAGCCGCCGCGAAAAAGATGGGTAAGAAGAACGCCAAGCTCTATTTTGACATTCGCCGCACCTATCAGGAGACCGGCGACGGGGAAGCGCTGGAAAAAGGTCGTGCACTGCTCGAATCGCAGCAGAACATAAGCATCGGCGACCGCGAGCGACTGCTCGGTTACCTTGAGGGTGGCGGTAAAGTCATCCTGCCGGAGCCCCATGCCCTGTTGACGCCGGCATCGAAGATGCCGGGTCTGGACGGCGAAAAGATGTCGAAGTCCTATGGCAACACCATTGGACTGCGCGAAGCGCCCGAATCGGTGACCCAGAAATTGCGCACCATGCCAACTGACCCGGCGCGTGTGCGCCGCACCGATGTCGGCGATCCGCGCAAGTGCCCGGTGTGGAAGTGGCACGAGGTTTATTCCAGTGATGAGGTGCGTAACTGGGCGCGTGCAGGCTGCACCACCGCCGCCATCGGTTGTCTGGATTGCAAACAACCGGTGATTGATGCCGTGATCAAGGAGCAGCAGCCGATCCGCGAGCGCAGCCAGGAGTTTCTCACCGATCCCGAAATAGTGCGGACGATCATCGATGAGGGTTGCGAAGCGGCGCGCAGTGTCGCCCGCGATACGCTTGACGATGTGCGACAGGTCATGAATCTGGTGTATCGCTGAGATGAATATTTCCGCCCGCCACGAAGCGCTTGGCGCGCCGCCGCCGGGACCACCCAGCCAGGCCGAAATGCCCTTCGCAGTCGTGCAGGGCATGCCGCTCAGCGAACCACCGCGCGACCTCTACATTCCACCGGATGCACTGGAAGTTTTCCTTGAGGCCTTCGAGGGCCCGCTCGATTTGCTGCTCTATCTGATCAAGCGTCAGAACCTCGACATCCTTGATATCCCGATCGCACGCGTCACCGAGCAATACATGACCTACATCGGCCTTATGCAGGAGATGAGGTTCGAACTGGCCGCCGACTATCTGTTGATGGCGGCGATGCTGGCCGAGATCAAATCGCGCATGCTGCTGCCGCGGCCGCACAGCGAGGAAGTCGAAGAAAGCGACCCGCGCGCCGAACTGGTGCGACGTCTGCAGGAATACGAACGTTACAAAAAAGCTGCCGAGGACATCGAATTGCTGCCGCGCATGGAGCGTGAATGGTATCCGGTGGTGGTTGAGTTCGAGCGCGCCAGCGCCAACCAGGAACTGCCCGAGCTGACCCTCGACGCCTTGCTTGATGCGTTTCGTGACGTGCTGCATCGCGCCGAGATGTTCGCTGACCACCGTATCAAGCGCGAGGCGCTGTCGGTCCGCGAGCGCATGTCGCGCGTACTCGCGCAGGCGCGCAACGACGTGTTCACTGCTTTTCACGATTTCTTCTCGTTCGAGGAAGGCCGCGCCGGTGCCGTCGTGACCCTCATGGCGATTCTGGAATTGCTCAAAGAGGCCATGATCGAAATCGTGCAGAACGGTGAGCGCGAACCGATCTACGTCAAGCTGGTCGCCTGAAGTACACGTGGAGAACGAGGCAATGGCAGCGGTGAATCTGAAACCTGTGGTGGAGGCTATCGTGATGGCTGCCGATGCGCCGGTGAGCGTCGAGCGTCTGGCCAAGCTGCTCGAGGAAGAGAGCGGCAGTGGGCCGAGTCGCGATGTACTGCGCAATGTGCTCGGCGAGCTCGAGGCTGACTACGCTGAGCGCGGTGTCGAACTGGTTGAAGTGGCGAGTGGCTTTCGCTTCCAGGCCCGTGCTGTCTATGCCGATCGGGTGTCGCGCCTGTGGGAGGAGCGCAAGCCGCGTTATTCCCGCGCGTTGCTTGAAACCCTCGCCTTGGTCGCCTATCGACAACCCATCACGCGCGGCGAGATCGAACACGTGCGCGGCGTCGCCGTCAGCAGCAATATCATGCGTCTATTGCTCGAGCGCGACTGGGTGCGGGTGGTCGGGCACCGCGATGTGCCGGGCCGTCCGGCGGTGTATGCCACCACCAAGGAGTTCCTCGATTATTTCGGCCTGAAATCTCTTGCCGAGCTGCCGAGTCTCGCCGAACTCAAGGATTTCGACGCCATCAATGCCGATCTCTTCGCCAATATAGTGATGGACGAGGAGCATGCCGCGCCGCCCGAACTGCTGATCGCCGTCGCCCATAGCGAAGGCGATAACGTCACAACGGCAGCCGCCGAGACGGTCGCCGGCGACGGCGTACAACGTGATCACGAACCGTCCTCGGACGACAAACCACTGGCGGCTGACGCTTGAACGTGGTGAGCAACAGTCATGACTGAGCTCAGCGGCGAGCGCATCCACAAGGTGCTGGCCCGCGCTGGCTGGGGCTCGCGTCGCGAAATCGAGCGCTGGATCGAGGCCGGCCGCATCCGTATCAATGGCCGCCGCGCCGAGACCGGCGCGCGGGTCGGACCGGGTGATCGCGTGCAACTCGACGATGGCCGTGTGTTACGCGTCAGCGGCGGCAGCCAAGACTTGCACGTGCTGGCCTACAACAAGCCAGCCGGTGTAGTGTGCACCCGCAGCGACGAGCAAAGCCGCCCCAACATTTTCGAGGATCTACCGCGCATCGAGCGCGGCCGTTGGATCAATATCGGGCGGCTCGACATCAATACCAGCGGCTTGTTGCTGTTTACGAATCACGGCGAACTCGCCCATCGCCTTATGCATCCTCGCTACCGGGTCGATCGCGAATACGCCGCGCGCATTTTCGGTGAGGTCGACGATGAGATGCTGCAACGCCTGCGCGACGGCGTGGAAATTGACCGCGAACGATATCATTTTGACGACATCGTCGAGGGCGAAGGTGACGGCGCCAATCGCTGGTATTACTGCGTCGTGCAGAGCGGGCGTCAGCGCGAGGTGCGGCGCTTGTGGGAGTCGCAAGGCGTGAAAGTCAGCCGTCTGATCCGTGTGCGCTTCGGCAATGTGATGCTGCCGGCCGATTTGCGCGGTGGCCAGACCGTGGAACTCGGCGGCGCGCTGCGCGACGAGTTGTGCGCACTGGTCGGTCTCAATACCAAGGGCGAGGAGCCGCCAACACCCGCGCCGCGCGCGTGATGCGATGCGGTCTGCGGCGCATGCCAAAGGCTTATCGCATTGATCTCCCTGGTCAGCGCGGCTAAGCTTGGCCGCTTTTCAAATGGTCTGAACTTCACCTTGACTGACCCATCCGTGACTGACCCATCCGTGAGTACTGAGCGGCGCCGTCTGGTGGCCGGCAATTGGAAGATGAATGGTTCGCGGGCGATGGCAACGGTGCTCGCGCGCGCGGTCGTCGATGCGGGGCTCGATAACGCCCTCGACGTCGTGCTGTGTCCACCGACGCCGTATCTAGACGTGGTCGGTGCCAGCGTGGCTGGCAGCGGCGTGGCGCTCGGCGCCCAGGATTGCTCGGAGCACGAAGCCGGCGCCTACACCGGCGAAGTGTCCGTCGCCATGCTTGCCGATTGTGGTTGTGCTTATGTCATCGTCGGTCACTCCGAGCGGCGCCAGATGTTCAACGACACCGATGCGCGGGTGGTCGCCAAGCTCAAGGCGGCCTGCGCCCAGGGCTTGACGCCGATTTTTTGCGTCGGCGAAACCCTCGCCGAACGTCGCGGCGGAGCCACCGAGACGGTTATCGCGCACCAGCTCGACGCATTATTGATGCAGCCCGAGGCCGCCAGCCTGTTGGCGCAGATAGTGATCGCCTACGAGCCGGTATGGGCCATCGGCACCGGTGAATCGGCAACACCGGGCCAGGCCCAGGCCGTGCATGCTGCCATCCGCATGCGACTGGCCAGGGTCGAGCAAGGCCTTGCCGAGCGCCTGCGCATTCTCTACGGCGGCAGCGTCAAGCCCGACAATGCTGCTGAATTGTTCGCTATGCCCGACATTGACGGCGGACTCATCGGCGGCGCGGCGCTGGTCGCTGCGTCGTTCATTGCTGTATGCCGCGCCGCGCTCGCCTGACGGCGAGGCAGGCGCGACTCTGGAGATAGTTCATGATTTTCACCGTACTACTGGCCGTGCACATTCTGCTGGCTTTGTTACTGATCGGCGTCATCCTGCTTCAACAGGGCAAGGGCGCGACCGCAGGTGCCGCCTTTGGCAGCGGCGCGTCCTCCACCGTGTTCGGTGCGCGCGGCTCAGCCTCGTTCCTGACCCGCCTCACGTCGATACTCGCGGTGCTGTTTTTCTCTAACAGTCTGCTGCTGGCATACCTCTATAGCCAGACCACCAAACAGATCAGCTTGCTCGATCAGGTCGCGACCCAGAGCGCGCCGGGCATGACGCAAGCGCCCGATGTGCCGACCAAGATTGACGTCGGCCAACTGGTCGACAAGGTCACCCACGGCAAGCCTCTCGATGTGCCCGTGCCACCGTCAGCCGATGCGCCCACCGCACCGACGACACCGACCGCAGTGACACCTGCGGCCAGTACCGTCAGCGTGCCGGCCACCGATGTGCCGTCGCCGGTGCAACCGGCCGTCAGCGAGGCGCCGGCGACGAGTAAATGAGCGCATATCGACAAGCGCTGTTGATCGATTTGATCCCTCGGGAGTTTTTTTATGGATTGCGCGTGCTGCATTCCGTATGATTGCGCGCCAGTTGATCGCAGCACGCATGCGGTCATCGCGACCTGCTCAGCCGACGTGGTGGAATTGGTAGACACGCAGCCTTGAGGTGGCTGTGCCGAGAGGCGTGACGGTTCGAGTCCGTCCGTCGGCACCATACGAGCAGCCCTGCGCGGGGCGCCGATTGAGATACAATCAGTTGCCCGCAGAATTTTCGCGCTGAGCGCGCAGTGGAGAGAAACGGTTCGTGCTTGAGCTTTACCTGCCGATTCTGATCTTCATTACCATCGGGGTGGCGATCGGTGTGGTCTCGCTGGCCGCCAGTTACGGTATCGGCGGCATCCTCGGCGTCCACCGCCCGGACAGTGAGAAGTCCTCGCCCTACGAATGCGGCTTTGAAGCCTTTGAAGACGCACGCATGAAGTTCGACGTGCGCTACTACCTGGTCGCGATTCTGTTCATCATCTTCGATCTTGAAATCGCGTTCTTCTTTCCCTGGGCGGTCGTGCTCGACAAGATTGGCGCCTATGGTTTCTGGGCCATGATGGTTTTCCTCGGTATGCTCGTCGTCGGCTTCGTTTACGAGTGGCGCAAAGGGGCACTGGAATGGGAATGAGCGAAGCTCAGGATCGCGGCTTCGTCACCACCACCGTCGATACGGTGGTGAATTGGGCTCGTACCGGTTCGATGTGGCCGATGACCTTCGGCCTGGCCTGCTGTGCCGTCGAGATGATGCACGCCGGCGCCGCGCGCTACGACATCGACCGCTTCGGCATGCTGTTCCGCCCCAGCCCGCGGCAG
>JANLSI010000309.1:0-1653 GCA_031362345.1 Pseudomonadota bacterium | reverse complement strand
GGCAAGTTGAAAGCGACGCGCCACCAGCGCCCCCCGCCGCCGCCGAATACGAAATCGTGCTCGACATGGCGCGCCTCGACCACTGGCTCGCCACGTTGGCGGCGACCGATCTGTTTGCCTTCGACACCGAAACCACCAGTCTCGACTATATGCAGGCGCGCCTGGTTGGCGTGTCCTTTGCCCATGCGCCGGGCCGTGCCGCCAACGTCCCGCTCGCCCACACCTATGCCGGAGCGCCGCAGCAACTTGGGGTCGACGCCGTGCTGGCCAAGCTGCGGCCGCTGCTCGAAGCCGAAACTCCGCGCAAGGTCGGCCACAACCTCAAATACGATCGCAACGTGTTGCTCAATCACGGTGTCGATCTGCGCGGCATCGCTTTTGACACCATGCTCGAATCCTACGTGCTGAACAGCACCGCCGCGCGTCACGATTTCGACTCGGTGGCGCTTAAATACCTTGGCCACCACACCATTCATTACGAAGACGTAGCGGGCAAGGGCGCTAAACAGATCGGTTTCGAGGAAGTCGGCCTCGACCAGGCCGGGCCCTATGCCGCCGAAGACGCCGAGGTTTGTCTGCGCCTGCACCAGCATCTGTATCCGCGCATCGAAGCCGAAGTGCGGCTCGCAAGCGTGCTGCAAGATATCGAAATGCCGCTGCTGCCGGTGCTGGCCGCAATGGAGCGGCGCGGTGTGCTGATCGATGGCCATCTGCTGCGCGAGCAAAGCGCCGAGCTCGATGAGCGCATGCGCGAAATCGAGTCCCGCGCGCACGACCAGGCTGGCGAGGTGTTCAATATCGGCTCGCCAAAGCAGATCCAAGCGATTCTGTTCGACAAGCTCAAGCTCCCGATCCTCTCCAAGACTCCCACCGGGCAGCCCTCGACGGCTGAATCGGCCCTCGAAGAACTGGCCGCCGAGCACGCCCTACCGCAGCTCATCCTTGACCACCGTTCGCTGTCCAAGCTCAAGTCGACCTATACCGACAAGCTGCCTGGCCAGGTCGACCGCGTGACCGGTCGTGTGCATACCAGCTACCACCAGGCGGTGGCTGCCACGGGACGCCTGTCGTCGTCAGATCCGAATCTGCAGAACATTCCGATCCGCAGTCACGAGGGTCGCCGCATCCGCCAGGCCTTTATTGCGCCGCCCGGCCGGCTGTTGATTGCAGCCGACTATTCTCAGATCGAACTGCGCATCATGGCCCACCTGTCGGGGGATGTCGGGCTCGGCCAGGCCTTCGCCTCGGGCCAGGACGTGCATCGGGCTACCGCAGCCGAGGTGTTCGGTGCCGCGCTCGACGCCGTCAGCGATGAGCAGCGCCGCGCCGCCAAGGCCATCAACTTTGGTCTCATTTACGGCATGTCGGCCTTTGGTCTGGCGCGCCAGCTCGGCATTGATCGCGGTGCCGCGCAAGCCTATATCGAGCGTTACTTCGAGCGTTATCCAGGAGTGCGTATTTACATGGAACGCATTCGTGCGCTGGCGCACCAACAAGGCTATGTCGAGACCGTATTCGGTCGGCGTCTCTACCTGCCGGAGATCAATACACGCAATGTGCAGCGCCGTCAGTACGCCGAACGCACCGCTATCAATGCGCCCATGCAAGGTACCGCTGCGGATATCGTCAAACGCGCCATGATCACGGTCTCTG
>JANLSI010000275.1:0-5067 GCA_031362345.1 Pseudomonadota bacterium | reverse complement strand
CATCGGTGCTGCCGATGTCGGCGGTCTTGTAGAGCACCTTCAAGCCACCCGCGACACCGATATCCAACATCGCATCAATGTGATGCTTGCCTTCAGCCTTGGCAATCTCACCCAAGGTGCGGCCGTGGTATTTGGCGAGTTCTGGATGCCCTGGGGTCGCTTCGATGACGATGCCTTCGATGGGACCACCAACACCGGTGGTCGCGAGCGTCGCTTCTTCGGCAATCATGGCCTGGCGGATGGCGGGGTCAGACAGTTTGACGGTGCGCTCTTCCAGCGTACCGACGGTGGCCTTCGCCCAGGCCGGACTCGAATCGTACAGATTCCAGTCTTCGAGCGTGAAGATAAAGGGTGCCCGCACGGTCACGGCCTGACCGTAAATACTCAGCCCGCGTTCGAAGCAGCTGTCGATCCAGGCCATGGTGTCGGTATGCACGTTCTCGTGACCGGGTTCGTCGGACGCGATCAAGGCATTGAACAACACCGGGCGGCCGGTACGCCGCGCGATCTCTTCGACGAACTCGCGATCGGCATTGCTGGTGTTGTTGACAACATCGCCACCCTTGGCATTGACCAGTTGGATGAAACCATCGCCGCGCTGGCCGAGCAGATCGCAGAATGCCAGCAGGGTTTCGTCGGGGACCAGATCGGTCGGCATCGGCGTACCGTCGAAATCGGACTGAACTGAATTCTTGCCGAAGCGCTGGAAGCTAAAGCCCATCATGCCGGCGTCCATCGCTTCACTAATCAGGCGATTCATCTCGCCCTGCTCGTCCGGCGTCGCGGCACGTCCGGATTTCGCACCCTCCAAGCCGAGCACATAAACCAGCAGCGGATTGAGCGGCACATAGCTCAACAGGTTGACGCCTTTCGGCAGGCGATCAAGGTGGTCCATCCATTCCGGCAAAGACTCCCAATCCCAATCCAGCCCCAAGCCTTCGACCATGGTTTCATAGGGAATCTGTTCAGTGCGCGTCATCATCTGTAACAGACGTTCGCGGCTTTCTTTGCGCGCCGGCGCGAAGCCAAAGCCGCAGTTGCCGATGGCGACTGAGGTCACACCGTGCCAACCGGAGATCGTGCAGTAGGGATCCCAGTGGATCTGGGCGTCGTAATGAGTGTGCAGATCGACGAAGCCGGGCGCGACGATCAGTCCTTCCGCATCGATCACTTCAGTGGCATCTGCCGCATTCACGCGACCGATCTTGGCGATTTTGCCGCCACGGATGGCAATGTCACCCTTGAAGCGCGGCATGCTGGTACCATCGATGATGGTGCCGTTCTTGATTACCGTATCAAACTTGGCCATGTGAGATCTCCCCTTGAACGCGAACGCATGCAGGGGACGATATGGGTCCGTCTGGCGATGACATTCACGATGTGTTGTGACGCCGTTGCACCGCTGATTTTAGTTCAACACGACCGTCGAAACATCCTGATCGGAAGTGTGTTGCACGCTGCTGCGCAACAACAACGCCGGCAGTGCGCTCGGCGGCGAGGGCAGCGCCGTGCGTACAGCTGCCCGGCGATGACCTTGCTGTTAGCACGTCGGCCCGCACAGCATCTGTGCATTGCCTGCAGTGTCTACCTACCCTTTTGTGTGGACACAAGCGCACAGCCCGATCGGCATCTACCATGGGATGCCAGCTGACTTGGCGGGTTCCAGGCTTTTGCGCTAACGTGCCCGCACTGCACCGATGGCGATGGCTGTGAACACGGAGTGGGCACCATGACTGTAACGAACGCTGTAAGTGGCACGAACATACACGAGATTGCCGACGGTATATTTCGCATCAATACACCGGTGGATGTACTCGGCGGCTTCTCGTTCAATCAATATCTGATCGTCGATCGAGAGCCGCTGTTGTTCCATACCGGGCCACATCGCATGTTCGGGCTGGTCAGTGAAGCGCTTGCCAGCGTGATGCCCTGCGCGCAGCTGCGCTATGTCGCGTTCTCCCATTTTGAAGCAGACGAATGCGGTGCACTCAACGATTGGTTGGGTGTGGCGCCCGATGCCACGGCGGTATGCAGCCAGCTCGGCGTGATGCTGTCGGTGGACGATACCGCCATTCGGCCCGCTCTCGGGCTGGCCGATGGCGCGACACTTAAACTCGGCCGCCACACCGTTAAATGGTTGGATACGCCGCATCTGCCCCATGGTTGGGAGACCGGCTATATGATGGAACTTGCAACGCGCACGCTATTCTGTGGCGATCTCTTCACCCAGGGTGGTCGCGGTGAGGCACCTTTGATCGAGACCGACATACTGGAGGCTAGCGAAGCCTTCAGAGCGCCACTCGATTACTTCTCGCACACTCGCCACGTGCTGCCTTTAATCGAAAAGCTGGCGGTCGAGGAGCCGGCGATACTCGCGTGCATGCATGGCAGTGCTTGGCGTGGCGACGGGGCAGGCTTGCTGCGCGCACTTGGCCAGCGTCTGGCCGCCGGCTGACGAGGATTGGAAAGTACCAGGCAATGACGTCGCGCGCTGGCGGCGCCGGACGAAACATGTTGAGCGTCCTGCGTAGAACAGAAAACTGCGCGTCTTGCCCGGCACATTGGTGCCCATGAACCACGAATCTGCGCGGACGCCTAGCTGAGCGCGAAGGTCAGCAGGCCGAACGCGCTACCGCGCTCGCGCGAGCGCATGAGTGTTACACCCGGTTCGGCATGACCGCTCAAGCCGCACGGGTCGAGGGCTTGTCGGCAGCAAGCAAGGCGTGATTAGTACCCCCAATAACCACGGCCGTCCCATCCTCTGCCGCCCGTCCATCCGCTCTGCATCCCATCCGCGACGGCATTTCAGCACCGGGATCCGTTAGTCAACGTCGCATATGCCGGGAACAGTTGCTGCGCACGATTAAATTTGAGCTCTCGGCATCGACTTCTTCAATACTGGGGATTAGTCTGCTTGCTGTGTCTTACTTTTGGGTCGAATAATGGAAACCGCCAAAATGACCAGCAAAGGGCAGCTCGTCATCCCCAAGAAAATTCGACTTGCCGTACGAGCCAAGGCAGGAACCGAATTTTCGGTTCATGTCGATGGCGAAAGAATTATCCTGGAAATTCCGCGGCGCAAAGAAAAAGCAGTCACGGATTGGCCAGGTCTGAATCCGCGCGGCGTACGTTTGAGTCTAAAGCAGCTCTGCGATCCAGTTACCCTAGCGGAGCAACAAAAGTAGCGATCATGATCGTGCTCGACACTAATCTTTTGGTGCGTTTGGCAACCAATGACGCACCCAAGGAACGTGGCGCCGTTACGGATTTGCTTGGCGAAAACGAATGCCGAATTTCGAAGACGGTGCTGCTGGAAACAGAATGGGTGTTACGATCTCGATACGGCTACACGACTCAACAATTTGCCGATTTTGCGGACCATCTTTTAGCGTTGCCGACATTGTTCATTGAGAATGAATCCGTGGTGCGATGGGCCGTGGATACCGCCCGCGCTGGACTCGATTTTGCTGACGCGATGCACGTCGCGGTTGCGATCGCATCAGACGAGCTGTTCTATACCTTCGACCGAAAACGGTACCGCAAGGCTTCGCGTATCAAGGGCGCGCGCGTGAAGCTCATGGGCACAAAACGGTTGCAATCGCGGTGAACAGCGGCGGCATACCCAAGAATTTCACCGGACCATGCCGCGACAGTCGCGCCAAGCTCATCAGTCGAGTCCGCCGACCAATCTGAAGTTTGGCAGTCAGTGGAGGCGCGCTTCTGGGCTCACCCGGCCTCGGGGATGGTCGGGAACGTCCGGAAAACTGGAAGCTGGGGCCGTGGGTCGCCTTGGGGACGACAGCCGCTGACGTCTCTCGTTAGTCCGACCAGAATCCGTTAAACCTCCCCGAAGCAAGCTCGGTGTACCGACAGGTAGGGCTAGGGAAGAAGAGGCACCACGCGGTTCAGCCGCTGCGCAGAGCCGGGGCTTTACCCCGGCACCCCGCCACACTCAACTCAATTTGAAGCCTTCATAACCCTTGGCCGCCACATCGGCAACCTTCTCGCGGAAGGCCGGCGCGCCGCCTGCGTAGAACAGGAAACTGCGCTTCTTGCCCGGCACATTGGTGCCCATGAACCACGAATCGGTCTTGGTGAAGATCATGCCTTCGGTGAGCGACTCCGCGTGTTCGCTCCAGGCTTCTTCTGCGGCTGCATCGGCCTCGATGCGCTGGTAGCCCTTGTCGCGCATATAGCCCAGGCAGTTCGCCACCCATTCGCCCACCACTTCTACGCAACGGGTAAAGTTGCAGAACACCGCGCCGTTCACGATCAATAGATTCGGGAAGCCCGCCGTCTGCAAGGTGAGATAGGTGCTCGCGCCATTGTCCCATTTGTCTTTGAGGGTCTGACCGTTGGTGCCGCGGATGTCCATGCGCGCCAGCTCGCCAGTGACGGCATCGAAACCCGTCGCGTAAATGATGACATCGAGTTCGTATTCGGCATCGGCCGTCTTCACACCCGTCGGCGTGATGCTGAGGATGGGCTTGGACTTGACGTCGACCAGCTTGACGTTGTCCTGGTTGTAAACTTCGTAGTAGCGGGTCTCCATCGGGATGCGCTTGGCGCCGAAGGGATGATCTTTCGGGCACAGCAGCTCGGCGACGACTGGGTCCTTCACGCGCGCACGAATCTTGGCGCGCACGAACTCGGCGTAATCCTCGTTGGCGGCCGCGTCGGTCATGATGTCGTAGAAGCAGCCAAACCACTTGGTGAAGCCCGGCTGTGACCAGATATGCTCATAAAATGCATAGCGCTCCGCTTGCGGCACATCGAAGGTGCGGCGCGGATCGAAATCCTGCATGAAGCTGGCGAAGGTCTGGTGACACTTCTGAAAGATCTCCGGGTAGCTGGCCTTGATCTTGGCCTGTTCGTCGGCGTCGATAGTGGAGTTGCGCAGCGGACAGCAGTAGTTGGCGGTGCGCTGGAAGACCGTCAGATGCTTGGCTTCCTCGGCGACGTGTGGGATGAGCTGCACAGCCGTGGCGCCGGAGCCGATCACACCGACGCGCTTGCCGGTGAAATCGACCTTCTCGTGGGGCCAGCGCGAGGTGTGAAAGGACTGCC
>JANLSI010000263.1:0-1705 GCA_031362345.1 Pseudomonadota bacterium | reverse complement strand
CTTTGGCGCGCGGGTGATGGTAGCCGACGCGCTCGAGCCCTGCGGTATCGGCGTCGATACCCCTGCGGATCTCGAACGCTTGCGTCGCGGCGCAGTCTGAATAACACCCGCGCCACGGGCAACCCGCGCAGAGGTACTCCGATGTCTCACATCTTGTTCGTCTGTACGGGCAACATCTGCCGTTCGCCGATGGCGGCCGGCATGTTGCGCGCCGGACTGCGTGAAACCGGACTCAGCACCACCTGCATGGTCGAATCAGCGGGTATTCACGCGCTGATCGGCGCGCCGGCGACCGCCAGGGCGATCAAAGTTGCGGCCTCCTACCGGGCCGATATCAGCGCGCACCAGGCGCGCGCCTTCGACACGCAGGATTTTCAGCGCTTCGAGCTGATCATCGCGATGGACAGCGGACACTTCGATTTTCTGCGACACCTGCGCCCTGCCAGCTACACCGGTGAGGTGACGCTGCTGTCGGCAGCCCGGGGCGAGCGTAAACTGGAAATCGCCGATCCCTATGGCCGTTCGCGCCGCGCCTATGAGCGCTCAGCACGCCTCATCGCCGAGGGCGTGGGGGTGATCCTGGCTGGAATGCTGGAACGCGCGAGTGCGGCGCGTTTGCCGCAGCTCAGCGGGCGCGGTAGGTGATGCGGCCTTTGGAGAGGTCGTAGGGCGTCAGTTCGACGGTGACTTGGTCGCCAGTCAGGATGCGGATGTAGTTTTTGCGCATCTTGCCGGAAATGTGGGCGATGACGAGGTGGCCGTTTTCGAGTTCGACCCGGAACATGGTGTTGGGCAGGGTTTCCACCACTTTGCCCTGCATTTCGATGTGATCTTCTTTTGCCATATTGCTCTGTTGATTAGTCTCCGGGACGGGGCGCTGGAACGCGGGCGCACAAGTGGCGGCATTGTGCCTCAATCACCAGGGTCGGCCAAGCCCGAATAGGTGAGGTCGGGATCAGCCCGGACCACCGTCACGCGTCCACTCGCCGTCGAGGTAGAACTCGAGCGGCGCGTATTCGACCTTGTAGGACATCTTGCGGCAAGCGCTGATCCAGTAGCCCAGATAGACCCACGGCAGGCCCATCGCGGCCGCCCATTCGACCTGTTTCAAGACCGCCAGACGGCCCAGACTGCGTGCTGCCGCGCTGGGTGCGAAGAAGGTGTAGACCGAAGACAAACCGTCGCCGAGCCGATCGACCACCGCCACGGCGAGCAACTCCTGCGCGCGACGGAATTCATAGAACGTCGTATCGCTCCACAGTGCGGTGAGGAAGCTCATGTAAGCACTGGGATTAGTCGCGTCCATGTGGGAGTCGGGATGACGCGCCTGCAGGTAGCGTTCGTAGAGTTGGAAATGCTCACGCTCAAAACGTGCCGGCCGCGCCTGTACTTCGATATCGACATTGCGCGCCTGGGTGCGGCGCTGGGCGCGATTGGGTTTGAATTCAGCGACCGGGATGCGTACCGCAACGCAGGCCTTACAGCCGCCACAATGGGGCCGATAGACGTGCGTGCCGCTGCGTCGAAAGCCGTGTGCTGACAACCAGGTATAGGTCTCGACGCTGAGATTGATGCGTGGATCGGCGAACATCGTCACCGCCTCGCGGGCGGGCAGATAGCCGCATTCGTGGGGCGGTGACGTGAAGAAGCCAAGTCGCGGCGTGCTGGGCGGTTCGGTCATGAACCTGACTCCGACACGCGCCAG
>JANLSI010000221.1:0-5318 GCA_031362345.1 Pseudomonadota bacterium | reverse complement strand
TCGATGCGATCGAGCGCATCCACCAACAGTTCCTTGATCGGCCGAAAGCCGCGCCGGCTTTTCGATTCGCGCTCAGCGATTTCAAACACCAGACTCTCGGCGAGATCGAGCAGCTCGTCGGGGTTGCGGCCTTCGGTACGGAACGCGCTTTCGACGATCTGGGTGCCGGCACTGATCAGGCCACGCAGAATCGAACGCTGGCGAACGATGTCGGCATAGGCCGCGATGTTGGCCGCACTGGGCGTGTTTTCGGCGAGCTGCCCGAGGTAGGCCATGCCACCGACGTCGGACAACTGCTCATGGCTGCGTAGCCACTCGGCCAGCGTGACGACGTCGAAGGGTTTGCTGTCATTGGCCAGCACTTCGACGGCGCGAAAGATCTTGGCGTGATCACGCCGATAGAAATCGTCGCTGTTGAGCCGCTCGGCAACGTTGGTCCAGGCCTCGTTGTCGAGCATCAGACCGCCGAGTACCGCCTGCTCGGCTTCGATGGAATGGGGCGGGACCTTGAGCGCTTCCAGATCGGTGTCCATCGCTACACCTCACCACGCGGCATGCGCCGCCAGAAGCAGATGACACGCAGCGTCACTGCGCCGCGGCAACCCCGTCCTCGGGCACGATCTTGACCTTAACCGTGGCGTTGACGTCGGCATGCAGGTGGATCTCGACAGCGTATTCGCCGATCTCACGCAGCGGCCCTGCGGGCAAACGCACTTCGCGCTTTTCGGCAGTGGCGCCCTGCGCAACGATAGCCTCGGCGATATCGTGGCTGCCAACCGAGCCGAACAGCTTGCCTTCCGCGCCGGCCTTGGCGGCGATGATCAGCAGCATATCGTTGAGCTGTGTGGCGCGCGCCTGGGCACGGCCCAGGGCGTCAGCCTGCACGCGCTCAAGACCGGCGCGCTGCGCTTCGAACTTGGCAACATTGACCGCCGTGGCGGCCACCGCTTTGCCGTTGGGAATGAGATAGTTGCGGCCATAGCCGGGGGCAACGTTGACCTTATCACCCAGGTTGCCGAGCCGGTGAATCTTTTCCAGCAGGATAATTTCCATCACATCGTCCTCAATCGAATCGTAGCTAACTGGAAACCAGCGCGATGCTAAGCCCGCGCTAGGGTTGTCGGGCTCCGCTCAGTCGGCGGAAATCGACGATATTGTCAGCGAGTCCGGTGGTCGCCAGGATCGGCCCGGCCACCTGCGGCACCAGCGCGAGCACCACGTAGAGGGTGGTCAGCCAGGCACCGGCCAGCCCTCTTACGCGCGCCAGAAAGTGGATAACGGCGAGCCCCTGCAGGGCAAACAGTACCACCAGCAATACACAGGCGTCACCGGCGAGGTCGAGCACCAGCACGCCCTCGCGGCCAAACGCGTAGGCCAGTGCCAGCGCGCCCGCCACCATCGTTACGCCACGCGGCATGCGCAGCTCGCGAAACTCCGCGCCGAAGCCACCGGGGTTGTACAACTCGGCCTGCCACCAGCGCGCTAGCATGATGACCGCCGCCAACATGCAGAACATCGCGATCATCGTCCAGCTATGGGTCTGGGCAGCGATAAACTCCATCTGCTCGGCAGTGAAGCGCGCACCAGCGTCCTTCGCCAGCAGCTCGAACAAAGTCTTCAGCTTGTCGCGCCAAAAGACCGTGACGTCGCCGACCGCGACCCGCAGCCCCGCGGCATAAATCACTATCAGCAGCGCTGCCAGCAGCAGCGACCAGTCCTGCGCGCGTCGTACGCGCAGCACACAGGCCAGCAACCAGGCGGGTAGCCAGGCCATGGCCGCCAAAGTCAGCGAAGGCGCGATGCCCTGCCCCAGCCCGAGGCGCACCACCAGCACAAAGGAAGTGGCGATGGCGGCGATTTTCAGCCCTTCCCGCGCACCGAAACGCAGTGTGGTCAGCGCGATGACTGCGCCAGACGGCACCAGCAAGATGCCCAATACCAGCGAGGCCAGTGCCAACAGGGCGGCGCAGCCCGCCGCGAACATTGGACCGCGCATCGCTAACCGCGCGAGACCACGCACGGTGTGCTCTCCTGAATTGCGCCTTTAATGCGCGTCGCAGTAGGGCAGCAGAGCAAGAAAGCGTGCGCGCTTGACCGCGATCGCCAACTGCCGCTGGTAACGCACCTTGGTGCCCGAGATGCGGCTCGGCACGATCTTGCCGTTTTCGGTGACATAGGCCTTGAGTGTCGCAAGATCCTTGTAGTCGATCTCGGTCACACCCTCGGCGGTGAACTTGCAGTAGCGCTTACGTCGAAAAAACTTAGCCATCGTGTGTGCTCCCGGCGTCAGGCGTCTTGCGACTCGTTGGTCGCAGCCAATTCGTTATCTGCATCATCGCTGTCAGCCTGCGGCGCATCGCCGCGTGGCGCACTGCGGCTGCCCTCGCGCGAACGGCGGCCGCGCTCATCGTCGCGCTCCGACTGTTCGTCCTTGGCCTGGGCGATGGGCGATGGCGTGTTGTCTGGCCCGTCGCGCTGGATGACTAGATTACGTAGTACCGCATCGTTGAAGCGGAAGGCGCTGTTCAGTTCGTTCAGGGTCGGCGCGTCGCACTCAACGTTCATCAGAACGTAGTGGGCTTTGTGGACCTTGTTGATGGGATAGGCCAGCTGGCGGCGGCCCCAGTCCTCAAGGCGGTGAATGTGACCGCCGCTAGTCTCGATCATCGAACGATAGCGGTCGACCATGGCGCCGACCTGCTCACTCTGGTCAGGGTGGACCAGAAACACAATCTCATAATGACGCATACGCGCTCCTCATGGATGAAGCTTCCCGATCTGACGGTGAAGCAAGGAGTTGCCTCGCGGTGGCGAGGGGCGCGTAGTGTAGGCGGAGCGCGGTGCCCCGTGCAAAAGGTATTTACGCGGCCCCGGCCCCGGCGGCGCGTTGACGGCGCGCCTCGAACAGGCACACTGCGGCGGCGGTCGCTACGTTCAGGCTGCTGACCTCGCCATGCATGGGAATGTAGATCAGCTGATCGCAGCGCTCGCGGGTCAGGCGACGCAGACCCTCGCCCTCGTTGCCGAGTACCAGCGCACTGGGCAGGCTGAGATCGGCCTGGTAAAGCGACACTGGCCCGTCGTGGGCCGCGCCGATAGTCCACACCCCGGACGCCGCCAGCTGGCGCAGCGCGCTGGCCAGATTAGGCACCGCAATCAAGGCCACGCTGTCCAGCGCACCGCTGGCGGTCTTGGCCACCACACTGGTCAGTCGCGCGCTGTGGTCGCGAGTGAAGATCACGCCATCGACCCCAGCACCGTCGGCAGCGCGCAAACAGGCGCCGAAATTGCGCGGGTCCTGCACATTGTCGAGCACCAGCAACAGGGCGGCGCGACCGGCTTCGACCGCCCGGGCCAGCACGGTTTCGAGTTCAACGGTGGGCGGCGGCCGGCGGCGCAGCACGACGCCCTGGTGATGATCATCGCCATACAGGCGATCGAGCGTTGCGTCATCGACCCGTTGCACGGTCACGCCCAACGCGCGCGCGCTCGCTTCCAGTTCGTGCGTGGTGGTGGCGTCACGCTCACCACGCAGCCACAGTTCCAGCACATCGCCGCCGCGCCGTGCAAAAGCCATGCGGGCCGCGTGCAGGCCGCCAATGATTAAGTCGCGCGCCGCCATCAGCGGCGCTTGCGCTTGGCCCGGTGTGGCTCGCCGCGTCCGACATCGACGAGCTTAAAGTCGATCTTGCGCTCGTCGAGATTGACTCTTGCCACCAGCACCTCGAGCGCTTGGCCGATACTGAACTCGCGCCCACTGGCGCGGCCGCGCAGGGCATGGCGCGCGGCGTCGTACTGGTAATAGTCGCCGGGCAATTCGGTAACGTGTACCAGGCCCTCGACAAAAATCTGTTCCAGTTCGACGAACACGCCGAACTCCGCCACGCCCGACACGATGCCGGTGAAACGCTCACCGACCTTGTCCTGCATAAACTCGCATTTAAGCCACGACACCGCGTCGCGGGTCGCCTCATCGGCACGGCGCTCGGTCATCGAGCACTGACTCGCCAACTCGGCCATGCGCAAATTGCCGTCTTCCGCGGCCGGCTCTTCGAGCAGGGCGGCCTTGATGGCGCGATGCACGGTCAGATCGGGATAGCGGCGGATGGGCGAAGTGAAATGCGCGTACGCCGTCAGCGCCAGGCCGAAGTGGCCATTGTTTGCTTCGCTGTAGACCGCCAGTTTCAGACTGCGCAGCACCACGGTGTCGATCAATCGCTTGTCGATGCGTGAGCGCGCAGCGGCCAGAATGGCGGCGAAATCACCCGGTTGCGGCTCGCTAGCCAGGGTGAAAGGCATACCCAGTTCACGCAAGAACTGCCCGAGCGCCTCGACTTTTTCACCGGCCGGCGGTTCATGCACGCGATACATACCCGGCTGCTTGCGCTTCAGCAGATATTTCGCCGCAGCAACATTGGCCGCGATCATGCATTCTTCGATCAGCCGGTGGGCATCGACCCGTGAACGCGACTCGACGCTTTCAATCTTGCCATTTAAGCCGTAGATGAAACGCGGCTCGACGGTGTCGATATCAAGCGCGCCGCGCGCTTCGCGGCGCCTGCGCAATACTTCGTAGAGTTCGTAGAGACACACCACGCTGTCGGCCACTTGGCGATCGTCGGCCAGTGGCTGGGTGCGATCGCCGCGATACCAATCCTCGACTTGCTCGTAGACCAGCCGTGCATGGGAACGAAACACGGCGGGATAAAATTGCGCGCGACGCACTTCACCGTTTTCCTCAAGCGCCATCTCGCACACCATGGCCAGCCGTTCGACGCCGGGATTGAGCGAGCAGATACCGTTCGACAACTTCTCCGGCAGCATGGGAATGACGCGGTCCGGAAAGTACACCGAGGTGCCTCGGCGCAGGGCTTCGCTGTCCAGCGCCGAGCCCGCTTGCACATAGTGCGAGACGTCGGCGATGGCGACATACAAAACGAAGCCCTTGGGCGTGCGTCGTGCAAAGACTGCATCGTCGAAATCGCGCGCGTCGGCGCCATCGATAGTGATCAATGGCAGGTCGCGCAGATCACGCCGCGCGGCGTGATCTGCCGGCCGTACTTCCGCGGCAATGGCGGCGGCCTCAGCCAGCACGGCGTCCGGCCATTCGGCCGGTAGTCCGTAGCTGCGGATCGCGATTTCGATTTCCATGCCCGGCGCCATATGTTCACCGAGCACCTCGGCTACCCGTCCAATCGGCTGGCTGCGCTGGTCAGGCTGCCGTTCGATGGTGGCCACGACTATTTGACCGTCGTGGGCACCACCGGAGGCACCTTCCGGTATCAATACGTCCTGATTGATATGTTTGTTATCCGGCA
>JANLSI010000293.1:0-1533 GCA_031362345.1 Pseudomonadota bacterium | reverse complement strand
CCGAGATGTCGCGGAAAAAGCACACCACACCGTTGCGACCATCGGGAAGTGGGATGCGGTTGACCTGCCACTCATAGCATTCGCTCACGCCGAGCTCGCGGCGTGACGCGCGCATTTCGGGCATAACGTGAGATTCCCCGGTCTCAAGCGTGTGGCGGAATTGGCTGATACATTTCACTGCTATCGCGTTTGGCCACAGAATGTGAGCCAGCTCAGCAAAGTCCCGACCGACAATCGGCAGGGGAATATGTTCGAAGGACCGCTGCGCGAGGGGGTTGACTTCGATTACGCGGAAATCTGCGTCAACCACATAAATGCCAAGCGGGACTTCGGTTAGAAAGGCCTCGAACTGCTCAGTGCGTCCGCGCTGGGCCAGCTCGGCCCGTTTGCTTGCAGTGATGTCTTTGACGTTAACCGCTGCACGTCGACCACTGCCGTCTTCGACGCGAAAGACGCGCAGTTCCAACACGCGCTCGCCCAGGGCGCGTTCAAAACTTATCGGTTCACCAGTTTCAAGCACGCTGTCACAACAGATCAGCCAATCGTCGGACTCGTCCGGAAACGCTTGCCGGAAGGTTTTCCCGACCACCCCGCTCACGCCGGTATGTACCGCGAGTGCCGGGTTGGCTTCGATATAGCGAAAATTCGGCGGCTCACCTACTTCGGTGTCGAGCTTCTCGACGATGCAAAAGCCTTCGTCCATCGAATCAAAAAGCACGCGATAGCGCGCCTCGCTCGCACGCAGCGCTTGGTCGTCACACCAGTCGTCCGCGCGCTTGCCGCCCTCTCCGGTGCCGCCGCCGATCGATAGCCGAGGGGTGGGAAGCTTGCCGCTCGGCTCGGGAGCAATCGTCATGGCGCGCTCGCCTGCTTGGGTGTGGTTATAGCTCGATGATAGCAACGGCTGTCTGCGCCCGCAGCACGCGCCTGAACGGCGCGATAGTCGGGTCCGAGTGATCTTGACGACGTAGCGGATATCGGGGCGGACCGAGCCTGCGATTCGATCACGAAGGACGACATTCGTACTGAACATCGAATGCCTAGGGATCGCGTGTCTACGCGGCTGGCGCCGCTGCGCCCGGCATGATGCGAGTTAGCGCGGAGCAACGCAGCTTTGTCGCCGGGCTGACAGGACTGCGCCCCTTCTCGTCCATGGACGCAAAGCTGGGCTGACACCCGGCGTGGGGCCACTCGTGCTGCCGGTCTAAGCGGTCTAAATTCCCAACAAGAAAAAACCGATGAGCGACTTGGCCCCATGGCTGTGCAGGAGCCACACAACGGTGCCCGCCAGGAACCCAGAGGACTGTTCAAACGTCAGCGGGTCTCTTGCTAGCTCGGGCAGTTCTTTCTATCGGACGCTTTGATTCACGCGGAGACCTCGTGGAATGCGTGGCTTCGCGAACCTGGTCGCGCCCTGGCGTTGCTTCGGTTTGCCCGTGTAACGGATAGTCCTTGGAATTTTGGGGTTCAGGCAATGTATGCCGTGTTTTGGACGAAGGCTGGGGCTGCTTCATGATGGGCTCCTGTCGGGTT
>JANLSI010000199.1:0-6299 GCA_031362345.1 Pseudomonadota bacterium | reverse complement strand
ATCGCATCGGTTCTCGCCTGCACGGCGCCCCCCCAGAAGCCACCCGCGCCCAAACCCATTACCTCGCAAGCCCGTGGCCTGGATGGCGCGCCGGCTGCCCTACCCGACACCACCACTAGCAATAGCCCGAGCGGCCCCGGCGCACCGGGCAAAGGCGAGGGCTATGGCGCGGCGAGTGCCCATGCGGCCGAGGTCGAAGAAGAGGAAGTCGCGGCCGATGGCACCATCCGTTTGATTTCCTCTTCGCGTCGCGCAGCGCAGGGCGAGGCGGCAGGACAGCGGGTGGGTGCTGGCGGTGCGCCGCTGCCGCCCTCGTCGGCGTCAGCGCGTCACGGCGGGGGTGGCAGCCGTGCGAGCGAGGCCGCGACCGCCTACCGTCCTTCGCCTGACATGCAAGGCGTCAATATCGACGAGCCGGAGAGTGTCCCACGGCCGTCCGGTGACGACCCCAACGCCCCGTCCAGCAGCGGCGCGATCAGCGGGCGCCCCGACGCGCTATCCAACGCGCACCTCGGTGTGCGCGGCGGCCGTGACGAAAGCGGCGCGACCAGCGGCACGCCGCCGGCGTCGGCGCTGCCGCCGCAAACCGTGGGCGAAATGCCCGAGCGCGAGAACGACATCCTTGCGCAACAACTGCGCGAGGCTGCCGCGCAGGAAAAAGATCCGGTGTTGCGTGACAAGCTATGGGCCGAGTACCGCAAATACAAAGCGGGGCTGTGAGTGGCGCGTAATACGGTCTCTAGCGCTGGCTATCGCATCCACGCTGCTCGTGACTGACACCCCACGCATCGCGCCGCGACGGATAAGCCCCGCGCTTTATCAAGCGGCGCCACCACCGACCATCGCAGCCGATGCGCGCGGCACGGCACTGCCGATACGCGCGTTGGCCGTGATGCTCGTGCTTGCACTCGCGGCGACGGGGCTGCTCTTCATGCTGCCCCATTGGGCGCCATCGACGTCCGTTATGACCACGAGCGTGCCGGGCAGCGTACCGCCGCCGCCATCGCCCCCCACGACAGCCGCGCTCGACCAAGCACCCGACGATCAACAACTCACCGCCATCGCACGCCGCACCGCCCAAATCCTGCTGCGCGCGAGCCTCGCGCGCGTCGCGCAATTGCAGACACTGCAAGTGGAGCGCTGGGATCGGGCCGGTCTGCATGATCTGCAGGAACACATCGCAGCCGGCGAAAAGGCCTATCGCGAGCAGCGCTTTCGCGCCGCGCAGGATGCCTATCGCGCAGCGCTGATGCAGTCCGCACGGGTCGAGGCAGCGTTACCAGCGGTGATCACAGCCTTGTTAAAGGACGGTAACGCCGCACTGACACAGGGCAACTCGGCGCAAGCCGCCGCTGCCTTTGGCCAAGTGCTGGCCATCCAACCCGAACAGCGCGATGCGACGCTAGGACGCGCACGGGCCGCCACCCTCGACCGCGTGCGCGCCTTGGTCGAACAAGCCGAGGCCTACGAACAAATGGGAGAGGAAGACCAGGCCCGCGCGGTCTACATCGATGCCGCCCGGCTCGACGCGCGCGCTCTCAGCGTCAGTGCGGGCCTGGCCCGTTTGGATCGCAGTGCCCGTGCACGCGCACTGCGCACTGCGTTATCGGCAGGCCATGTCGCGCTCGAACGCGGCGACTTCAATGGCGCGCGGGTGGCCTTCAAGCGCGCCGCAGGACTCGACCCGCAGACCGCCGAAGTGCGACTAGGCCAGCGTGAAACCGAACGTCGCGCCACCGCCGCCGAAATTGCCGCCCATCTCGAACGCGCCGCACGGGCAGTGCGCAACGAGTCCTGGAGCGAAGCCGCACGCTACTACGGCGCGGCACTCGCACTCGATACCGAACTCGGCAGCGCTGCCGACGGCAAGCACGAAGCCGAACAGCGCGCGCAACTCGACGCGCAACTGACGAGCCTGGCGAAGGATGCGCTCGGGCTCGTAGATGAACGTCAGCGCGAACGCGCCAAGCGCACCCTGGCGACGGCCAAGACTATCGACCCACCCGGCCCGCGCCTGCGTGGGCAGATCGCCGCGCTCGACACCGCGCTGCGCCAGGCGCGCGAAGCGGTGAACGTCACACTGTTATCCGATGGTCAGAGCGAAGTCTCGATCGACGGCGTCGGCGCGCTCGGACGCTTCACCCAACATCCGCTGGCACTCAAGCCGGGCCACTATCGCGCCCTCGCCCAGCGCGACGCCCGCGCGGATGTGCGCATAGAATTCACCATTGCACCGGGCGCCAGCGCGCCGCGCATCACCCTCCAGAGCGAGCCATGACCCAGCCGCAATCCATGCCGGCCTCGCCACCCTCGCCCGCCGGCGCGGTCATCAGGCCACAAGTGTTTCGCCCGCCGCCGCGCGGGCCGGCGCTGCTGCGCGTTGAGATTGCCTGGCTGCCGCTGATAGTAAGTCTCGCGCTGGTGTTGTGGGCACTCGCGGCCTGGTTCGTATTCACCGCGCGCAGCGTGACCTTGGATATCGCGCCAGCCAAGGCCACGGTCCATGTCGCCGACTGGCTGGCGCCACACATCGGTCAACATTGGTTGTTGCGGCCCGGCCACCATCGCGTGCTGGCGAGTGCAGCGGGCTACAAAAATTTTGACGCATCGATCAGGGTCGACGACCCGCCTATCCAGACGCACGCGATCAGCCTCGAACGCCTGCCCGGCCATCTGCGCATCAGCTTGACGCCGGCCGTGACGGCGGCGGTCCTGGTCGACAACATCGCACTCGGCAAAGCCCCGGGCGTGGTGCGCGACATCCCGGCCGGGACGCGCCAGATCGAGATCCGTGCACCGCGCTATCGGCCGCACTTCATACAGCTCGACATCGAAGGCAAAGGCATTGAGCAAAGTCTGACGGCCGTACTGGAACCCGCGTGGGCCGATTACAGCATTGATACACAACCCTCGGGCGCCACGCTCAACATCGACGGACAGCCCATCGCCAGTACGCCCCACAGCGGCGAACTGCTCGAAGGGCAGCGTGTGTTGAAGCTGACCCGCACTGGCTACAAACCCTGGCAACAGACGCTCAAGGTAGTGGCCGGCACGCCGCTCAAACTCGGCACCGTGGTGCTCGTCGAGGCCGATGGACTACTTAGCCTGACATCCACGCCGCCCGCCGCGAGTGTCACCCTCGACGACAACTTCGTCGGCCGCACACCACTCGACATCACGGTGGCGCCAGGCAAGGCCCATCGCCTGACTCTGCTCGCGGAAGGCTATCTAGCGGCCACTCGCGCCCTAACCCTCGCGCCCGCCGCCCGTGAGTCCTTGGCTATCGTCCTGGCAGCGGAACTCGCCAACGTGCAGTTCATCACCACCCCGCCCGCCGCCGAACTGCTGATCGACGGACTCGCGCGCGGCAGTGCCAATCAAACCTTGGCACTGCCGACGCGCGAACACGAGGTGACGGTGCGCGCGCTCGGTCACGCGACTTATACGACCACGGTCACGCCGCGCAAAGACGTCGAGAAGCGCTTCAAGATCCGTTTGAAGACCATTGCCGAAGTAGCCGCTGAACAGCCGCTGGCTAGGGCTATGGTCGCAAGTACTGACAACGCTGACAGCGGCGGTGCTGAAGATAGTAGTAAGGCCGCGGCCACCGCCAGTGTCACGACTTTCGCCGGTCAGGAAATGAAACTCTTCAGCGGCGGTCAGGTGGTGCTCGGTTCGTCGCGCGCTGACGGCGCACGGCGCGCCGACGAAGTAGAGCGCGCGGTGCTGCTGAAGCGCGCCTTCTACCTCGGCGCTAAGGAAGTGAGCAATGGCGAGTTTCGCCGCTTTCTCGCCAACCACCACGCGCCCAAGCTCGGCGACGCCGGTCTCGATGACGACAGTCAGCCGGTGGTCGACGTCGACTGGCAGCTTGCCGCGCTGTATTGCAATTGGTTGTCGCGTCGCGACGGACTGCCGCTTTTCTATCAGATCAAATACGGGGAAACGCTGGGCGTGAATCCCGCCGCGACGGGTTATCGCCTGCCGACCGAAGCGGAATGGGAATGGGCGGCGCGCGTGGCGCCGCAGGGCGTGGCCAGCGTCTATCCCTGGGGTGGGAACTATCCGCCCACCAGCCTCGCCGGCAACTATGCCGATGATGCCGCCCAGGCCGTGGTCAAAAATATCCTGCACGGCCTGCGCGATGGCTTCGCGGTCAGCGCGCCGGTCGGCAGCTTCACACCCAACCTGCGCGGCCTTTACGATCTGGACGGCAATGTCGCCGAATGGGTTCACGATTATTACGCTGCGCAGCCCAGTAGCGCGCCGACGGTCGACCCGCTCGGTCCGACTAGCGGCACCGAGCATGTGATCAAGGGCGCGAGCTGGGCGCAATCATCCGCCACTGACTTGCGCGCTGCGGCGCGTAGCGCTGGTGACACAGGACGCAACGATGTCGGATTCAGGCTGGCCCGTTATGCGCAATAGCCTTCTGCGGCTGATGGTGTTGCTCGCCCTGCTCGGCGTAACGCCCTTGCGTGCGGCAGATCCAATCGACGAAACGGCTGTCGCGCCGCCACGCTCCACCGTCGATCGTCCTGAGTACGGTGCAGAGAAACTTGCCGACGACCTGTTCAAGCCCAGCAAGGAGATCCCTGAAGACTATCCAATCGATTTCCCCGTCGATATCTAAGCGGCGGCCCAACCCATGAGTCTGAATGTCATCGAACTGAACGACACCGGCGTGCGTGTGACGCGCGACGGCGTGGTGGTATGCGTGAGTCCCGGTATCGCGTTGGTCGATGGCCAGAGCGTGGTGTGTGGTCCCGCAGCCGTGGCCCGCACTCAGATCCAGCCACGCGACATCTATCAACATTTTTGGCGGCAATTGAATGAAACGCCGCTGGCCGATGCGCGCCGTCACTGCCGTCATCACGCCGACCTCGCCTATCACCATCTGGCCAGTGTGCTGGACGCCGCCGGGCGACCGGCGACAGCCGTGCTGGCGGTGCCCGGTCATTACGACGAAGCGCAACTCGCGTTGTTACTCGGCATCGCCCAGGCGCTCGATCTCAAAGTCGCGGGACTGGTCGACAGCAGCGTCGCGCAACTGGCGAGCTGCGCGCCGGCGGGTCGTTACGTGGTCGTCGACATGCATCGTCATCATGTCAGCTTGAGCACAGTGGAAGTCGGCACGCAGGTCACGCGACTCGAATTCCATGACATCGAACAGGTCGGCCTCGCGCGCATCGAAGCAGCGGCGCTGGATTTGATTGCGTCGGCGCTGCTGGGTCAGGCACGCTTCGATGCCTTGCACGAAGCACGCAGCGCGCAACAGCTACACGAGCAGCTGCCGCGCTGGCTGGCGCAGGCCGCGCAGCACAAGGAAGTGGCCGTCGATCTCGACTATCACGGCCAGCGCTTCAGCGCGCGGGTCGCGTCACGGGACTTCGTGCATGTGACCAGTATGGTGCTGGCAACGGTCTGCGAACACCTGCCGGCCAATGCCCAGGCGCTGGCCAGCGCGACACTCGCGGCCCTGCCCGGCGCGCTCGATCATCTCGCACCCGCGCGCGCGCTGCCGGTGGATGCCGGCTATCGCGGCATCGCCGAACACCGCCTCGCGCTTGGCGCCGGCCAGGACGGCGTCTGCTATGTCACGCAATTGCCTGCTGCCCGCGCGCCGCGATTCGACCATGACATCGAGACCATCACCCGCAGTACGTCGATCCGCGCAGCGAGCCACGTGTTGGCAGGCCATGCCGCCCATGCACTCACCGCCATACCGCTCTATCTGCATGCCGACGGCCGCGTCGCCAACGCCGCCCACGGCGCGAGTTGCGTGATTGCGCTCCAGGGTGAGCACACGGTGTTGCGCGTGAACGGCGTCGAGACGCGCATCAACAGCGTGCCGGTGGCCGATGCCAGTCTGGTGCGTGCCGGCGATCACATCACGCTCGCCGCTGGGCGGGCGTTGTTCGTTGCCATCATCGTGTCGGACAACCGTGCGTCGTAAGCGTCGCGAATTCTCGATTTTCACGCTTTCGTTCCTCGACATCATGTCGTGTGGCTTTGGCGCCGTGGTGTTGCTGTTCATGATCTCCAAGCACGCCACCACCCAGCCGGCGGAAACACCGACCTATGACTACGGCGTTGAGGTTGGCCAATTGCAGAACGAGATTGCTGCGACCGAGGCGAGTCTCAGCGCGCTGCGCGCTGGTGTGGTGGCCCGCGGCGGCGAACTTGCAGCGGCCACCCAAGCCGCACAAACTGCGCGCGACGCGCTGGCCGCAGAACAGGCGAAACATGCGCCGCCCAAGGGCGGTGGCGCGCGTGAGATCGAGGCCCTCAAGGCCACT
>JANLSI010000164.1:0-2641 GCA_031362345.1 Pseudomonadota bacterium | reverse complement strand
GGTCTTTCGCGCGGGCGCACCGGGCGTCACAACACCGATCAACTTTCCATGTTGTGCCTTCACCAGCCGAAGCGACTCAGCCAAGTCTGAATCATTGGAGACGACAACTGCGCAATCGTACGCATCGAGCCAAGCGTCGTTCAAAACTTGGAGTGCGAGGTTTACGTCAGAGCCCTTTTCTTCGGTTTTCCATACTTCCGACGTCGGTGGCGGTGGATTGGCGCTTTCCATCGAGACGCGATGCCGAAGAAAATGTCCGTAATGGAGTTCAACCAGCGGGCAATGCGCTTCCAACGCTCGCAGGTAGGCATCCTGTCGGACATTTACATCGGGGTCATGGGGCGAAGGCCGAACGCGTGCCGTGAAATATTTGACTTTCAGCAGAGCGTTTTGTGGTCCTAAGACTCGCAGGAAAAGAGCAACCGGGTCTAACCATTTCCAGGGCGTGCCACGAACGGCGCCGTAGTAGAAATTAAATCCGTCGACGTAAACGATAGTGCGGTAGGGCGGAGTCGGCACCGTATTCAGCCCCCAGAAAAAGCAAGGGCCTCCGAAGAGGCCCCGCGCCCGACAGCCGAAGCCACCGGGGTAGTAGTGAATGATTCTAACGCAGAAGCCTGCGTCGCGTCTTCAGCGAAGAAGTGAGCACCCCGCTTGCGGGTGCCATGGGCAACGTTGGCGCGACCGCCCTGCGTGCCCTGCTGTCGATCACATCCTGCTGAGGGTCCCATGGCAGCCGTCAGGCACTTCGCGTCAGCGGGACAACATCAGCTCCGGCCTTCAGCTTGTCGAGATAGTCCGCCCACTTCTGCATCATCTTACGTCGCTCCGGCAGGTGGGCGGTGCGGTTGTACGCGCGGCCATGCGGATCGCGCACCGCATGGGCCAACTGGTGCTCGATAAGATCAGGTCGAAAGCCCAGCACCTCGTCAAGGATGGTCCGCGCCATGGCACGAAATCCGTGGCCCGTCATTTCGTCCTTGGCGATGCCGGCATTGCGCATAGCGGCCAATATGGCGTTGTCGCTCATCGGACGCCGGCCTGAACGTGCGCTCGGAAAAACATATTCGCTGCGTCCTGTCACTGGCAGCAGGTCGAGTAGGATCGTCAGCGCCTGTCGCGACAAGGGCACAATATGCGCCGTATCAGTCTTTTTGACGGTATAGCGCCATTCCGCAGTATCGAGATTGATATCTGCCCATCGCGCAGCGCGCAGTTCGCCTGGACGGACGAACACCAAAGGCGCAAGCCTGAGCGCGCAGCGCACGGTCATCGTCCCTTGGTAGCCCTCCAGCATGCGCAGTAGTTCTGCCGGCGCGTTTAGGCTCTGTGATTGCCGCGAAATGCGCACCCTTGACGGGTGGAAGTGCGCCGCGCAAATCCGCTGCAGGGTCACGCGGGGCCCGCCCGGTAGCGATTGCGTAGCGGAATACCTGGTCGCAGTTGCCTAGCGCACGGTGAGCTGTCTCCAGCGCGTTGCGCTCTTCGATACGACGCATCACGGTCAGCAGTTCGGGTGCCGTGATATCAACAATCGGCCGCGATCCCAGCCAAAGAAAAATGTCTCGTTCGAAAAGTCGGATCACGCGTTGGCTATGGCTGGATGCCCAGTTGTCAGCATGCTTCGCATACCACTCGCGTGTGATGACCTCGAAGCTATTCGCTGACTGTTCAACGCGCGCGGCCTTAGTTGCCTTGCGATTGGCACTCGGATCGATGCCGGCGGAAAGTGCCGAGCGCGCGTCGTCACAACGCTCACGCGCACCTTTCAAAGTGACATCGGGAAAGACACCGAGAGACAGGCGCTTTTCCTTGCCCTCAAAGCGAGATTTGAAGCGCCACCACCGGCCGCCGCTCGGCGCGACCTCGAGATACAGCCCGCGCCCGTCGAAGAGCTTGATCGGCTTGTTGCCGGGCTTGGTGCTTTTGACCTGAGCTTGTGTGAGCGACATTTTGGGGGCAACTCCTTTTGACCCAAGGCAGTTGCCCCCAATGTTGCCCCCACTCGATTCGGGCTGTCAATAAATGGCGAAAACCCAAAATGGACGAAAACCCCGTAAAAAAGCCCGCTTTTGGCGGGCTGCAGGATTTTCTCGGACGTCTTCAAATCTTGAAATGGTGGAGCCGGGGGGGATCGAACCCCCGACCTCCGCATTGCGAACGCGGCGCTCTCCCAGCTGAGCTACGACCCCATGACTTTCCGGATGATGCCTACGCGGGCTTGCGCTCGTTTCGGTCTGGCGATTCTACCTGCCAAGCGTGGGCCAGCGTAAGCCTCTTGCGCAATCATTGCGGCGCGCACCGGCATGTTATGTTTAGCGTTGAATTCAGCTGGCGAGCACACCATGGGTCCTACGACCACCGCGCCGTATCGCGCATCCTTCAATGACGGCCAGATCGTCTCCTGGGGTGGCGAGAAGATCACTGAGGTCGCCCATCGTCGGCGGTTCGTCGAATATGCAGCGCAATAACATCGCCAATCGTTTGCGGCTGGCACGATGAAGAACGAATCATCCATAGCGACCACCAGCAGTGGCCCGCTGGCCGGCGTGCGCATCCTCGATCTGACAGCCGTCGTACTCGGCCCGCTCGCGACCCAGATCCTCGGTGACTACGGCGCCGACATCATCAAGGTCGAACC
>JANLSI010000075.1:0-2296 GCA_031362345.1 Pseudomonadota bacterium | reverse complement strand
CGCAATATGTGAGCGACGGTAAAGCCGTGACAGGCGTGAATGACGCGCTGGTCGATGCCTACGGCCAGCGACACCTGCGCGCGGATGATGCTGCGCGTATTGTGTCGCTGGTGCCGAGTATCACCGAGCTGCTGTTCGATCTCGAACTCGGCGCGCAAGTGATCGGACGCACCGGCTTCTGCATTCATCCGCGTGAAGCCGTGCGCGCTGTGCCTAAGCTCGGCGGCACCAAAGATGTCGATATCGATGCGCTGCTCGCGCTGGCGCCCAGTCATGTGATTGTCAATATCGACGAGAACTCCCGCGAGACTTTTGACCAGCTGCGCGAGCGCGTGCCCCATGTGGTGGTCACCCATCCCAATACGCCACTGGACAATCTCGCGCTCTATGAATTGCTGGGCGCGATCTTCGCGCGGCAAGCGCAAGCCGCCACCCTCGTTACACGCTTCAAGGCCGCCTTGGCACAACTGCGTGGCACGCTCGCCGGCCAGCCGACGCGTCGCGTGCTCTATCTGATCTGGCGCGAACCGTGGATGACGGTATCGCCCGACACTTACATTGCCAACATGCTGGCGCTGATCGGCTGGCAGACGGTGCCGAGCAGCACGCAACAACGCTATCCGGCCCTTACCAGCGACGCACTGCGCAGTCTGCATGCGGATCTATGCCTGCTCAGCAGCGAACCTTATCCGTTTCGCGACAAACACATCGCCGAGTTGCACGGCCTGCTCGGTGGCAACACACCCGTGCACCTGATAGATGGTGAGATGGTCTCTTGGTACGGCAGCCGTGCCATTGCAGGACTGAGCTACCTCGCTAGCTATGCGAACGCCGTCTGCACCAGCGCAGCGTGAGAGACGACCATGGAATCACCCTGCATCAACATCTGCATCCTCGACGAAGAGCGCGGCCTGTGCCGCGGCTGCCTGCGCACCCTGGATGAGATCGGTGACTGGGGCCGCTACTCGGCCGCCGAGCGCGCACGCATCATGGCGCACCTGGCGTCGCGCCGCGATGAACAGGAAAACACCCAACAAGACCACTGAGAGGGGGGCTTTTATGCCTTACGAGACGATTAAATTCGAGCGTGACGGTGGCGTCGCCATCATCACCCTGAACCGCCCGGACGCGGCCAACAGTCTGAACGTGTTGATGTCTGAGGAACTGGTTAAGGTCGCCACCCATTGCGACTCCAACCCTGATATCCGCGCGGTGGTATTCACCGGCGCCGGCAAGATGTTCTCGGCCGGTGGCGACTTGCATGCCTTTGCCGCCCAGGGCGATGGCATGGCCGAATACATCCGCTACGCAACCACCGGGCTGCACGCCGCCATCGCGCGCTTTGCACGCATGAACGCGCCTTTTCTGGTGGCGGTCAATGGTGTCGCGGCCGGTGCCGGTTTCAGCATGGCCATCTGCGGCGACTTGGTGTTCGCCGCGCAATCGGCCAAGTTCACCGAGGCTTATACCAAGGCCGGCGTCTCGCCCGATGGCAGCAGCACCTTCTTTCTACCGCGCCTGGTCGGCCACGTCAAAGCCATGCAGTTGATCCTGTTGAACGACGTGCTGAGCGCGCAGCAGGCCAAGGAATGGGGGCTGGTCAACGAAGTAGTGGCTGACGACCAACTCATGAAGCGCGTGCTGGAAGTCGCCCATCAATTGGCCGCCGGCCCGACGCTCGCGTTCGGTGAATCCAAACGCCTGATTGCCGACAGTTACTCCAATACGCTTGAGACCCAGATGGAACTTGAGACGCGTGCCATCGCGGGACTCGCGCGTCACTCGCAAGACACGCGCAATGCCATCCATGCGTTCACCAAAAAGCAGAAGATCGAATTCAAAGGATGCTGAACACCATGAAAGCCCTCGTTCTACGCGAACTCGGCGGACCCGAGCAACTTAAGGTAGAAGACCTAGCCACCCCTGCACCGAGTGCCGGCCAGGTACGGGTACGTATCAAGACCGCAGCGCTCAATCGTCGCGATGTATGGATCACGGTCGGCGCCTATCCGCGCATCAATTTTCCGGCGATTGCCGGCTCCGACGGTGCCGGCATCGTCGATGCCGTCGGCGAGGGGGTCGATGCCAAACTGGTCGGCCGCGAAGTGGTGATCTACCCGGCGCTGGAGTGGGGTGACGACCCGCGCTGCGGCGGTCCTAACTTCCGTGTGCTGGGCATGCCCGACCAGGGCACCTTCGCCGAGTACATCTGTGTGCCGGCTGACTCGGTGGTAGACAAGCCCGCCCATCTGTCCTGGGAAGAAGCGGCGGCGGTGCCGCTCGCCGGCCTCACCGC
>JANLSI010000025.1:0-7229 GCA_031362345.1 Pseudomonadota bacterium | reverse complement strand
TGTTCGAGCGCCCATTGCTGAAAGCCATCCGCCACCCGGGACCGCGCCCGGCGGTCTTGCTGATCGACGAAGTCGATCGGGCAGATGAGGAATTCGAAGCCTTCTTGCTTGAGATCCTCTCGGACTACCAGATCACGGTGCCCGAACTCGGCACCTTCTGTGCCGTGCAGCGACCCTGCGTCATCCTCACCTCGAACCGCACGCGCGAGTTGAACGACGCCTTGAAGCGTCGCTGCCTATATCTGTGGATCGACTATCCGACACCCGACAAGGAGCGCGAGATCATCATGAAACGCGTGCCGGGTATGGACCGCGATCTGGCGACGGCTGTCACGCGGGTCATGCAGGGTCTGCGCGCGGTCGACTTCTACAAACGGCCCGGCGTGGCCGAGGCCCTGGACTGGGCGCGCGCGCTGCTAGGTCTCGACATTGGGATCATCGTGCCCGAGGTGGTGCTGGAAACGGCGGGTGTGGTGTTGAAGTATCGCGATGACATCACGCGCTTATCGAAGCTGGATCTCGATGCCTTGTTGCAAGGCCGCGCGGTCGAGGGGTGATGGCGTGAGCGCGCTAAGAAATGTCCGACTGAAGTCGGACCCACAGGGGGGCGGCGCGGATCTGATCTTTGTGGGTCCGACTTCAGTCGGACACTCCTTCCAGCGCGCCCGCTAAGGCCATGACCACTCCCGCCGAACCCCTCATCGCGCAAACCCTCGCGCTGTGTCACGCCGCGCGGGAGGCCGGCCTGCCCGTCAGCCAAGCCCGCGCCATCGATGTGTTCCGCGCCCTGTCGGTCATCGAGTGGGCCAACCCCGACGACTATCGCATCGCTGTGCGCACTAACCTAGTCGCGAGCCGCGCCGACGAAATCCTCTTCGACCGGGTATTCGCCACCCACTTCGACCGACGGCCCGTGGATTACGATGGCGACCACATCATGGCGCACAGCGAGCTGCTGCACGGCAATCTCGATGTCGGGCGGTCCCATGAAGGTCACCGCGAGATGTTGACCGAGGCTGACACCTTCGGTAGCGAGGAAGTGGCACGGCGCGCCAATCTCGCCGCGCGTTGGGACCCCGATGCGCCGCCGCTGCAAGAGGTCATCCGCGAACTCGCACGCCGCCTCGCCACTCGCCCCTCGCGACGCAGCCAAGCCGCTCGCCACGCCCCCCGCATCGATCTGCGGCGTTCGATGCGACGCAGCGTGCGCCATGGTCTCGATCTGGTGGAATTAGCGCGTGTCACTGCTAAGACGCGCAAAACCCGCCTCGTCATGCTGTGCGACGTGAGCGGTTCGATGGATGCCTTCAATCCATTTCTACTGCAGCTGATGTTCGGCGTGCAGCACGCCTTGAAGGGTAGTCGCACCTTGGTCTTCAGCACCCAGGTCAGCGAGATCACCCACTACTTGCAACGGCGCTCGGTGGGCGAAACCCTAGTCGAGATTAGCGACAAAGTGCGGCATTGGTCAGGCGGCACCGATATCGGCGCGGCGCTCGGCGCCTTGAATCGCGGTGTGCTGCGCGAGGGTTCGTCCCGTGCGACGGTCTTGATTGTGATCAGCGACGGCTATGACAACGGCGCAGTGGCGCGCATCGCCCAGGAACTGGCCGTCGCCAAGCGACACATTCGCAGCCTGGTGTGGATCAATCCCATGTTCGGCGCGAGCACCTTCACCGTGCGTGCAGCGGGCATGCGCGCGGCCATGCCCTATATCGACCACTTCTTGCCGGCGTTTAACGGCAAAGCTCTGCATGACTTAGTGAAGGGTCTCGCCAGCATCGGCTGATGCGCAAGTCAACTCTGCCCACTGGCGACCGAGGTCGCCCTGGGTTTCATTCCGTAAATAGTGAGGTGTTCCATGACCTGCCTGGTCCACATTGAATTTCGTGCCAAGCAAGAATCTGTCGACAAACTGCTAGTCTGGCTGCGTGAGATCCTGCCTGATACCCGTTGTCGTGAGGGCTGTGTGTCGGTGTCCGTCACACGCAACCAGGACGACCCGCTGAATTTCGCCTTCGTCGAACTATGGGATACGCGCCAGCACTACGAACGCTATTTCGCCTGGCGCCAAGAGCAAGGTGTGCTCGATCAGCTGGCCAGCATGGTCGATGGTCAGGCGAATTTTCGCTACTTCGATATCGTCGGCCTGTAGAGACGACGGCTATCGCGCGCCCGTTGTTCGGGCGCTGTTCGCTGCGCTTGCTCATCATGTCCGGGGTCGTGATGTCGGATGTCAATTTTGAAGAGGCCGAGAGTTAAGAGATGAAACCTAAGCGCATGTACTTCAACGCCTTCCGCATGAACTGCGTGACCCACATGTCGCCGGGGCTATGGACGCGCCAAGACGACCATATGACCGACTACCTTTCGCTCGATCATTGGACGCAGTTCGCGCGCCTCATGGAACGCGGTTGTTTCGACGCCATTTTTCTCGCTGATGTAGTCGGACCCTATGACGTATACGGTAGCAATCGTGATGCGGCGCTGACAAATGCCACGCATCTGCCGATCAATGACCCGATGCTGTTGTTGCCGGCCATGGCGGCGGTCACGGAGCATCTCGGCTTCGGCTACACCAGTTCGATCATGCAATATCACCCGTTCACCTTCGCGCGCCTCATCAGTACGCTTGACCATCTGACCAAGGGCCGGGTGGCGTGGAACATCGTCACCTCGTTTACGAAAAGCGCGGCGCGCAACTACGGCCTGACCAATCTACCCGAGCACGACGAGCGCTATGCCATGGCCGACGAATACACCCGGCTTTGCTATCGGCTCTGGGAAGAAAGCTGGGCCGACGACGCCGTATTGAAGGACAAGCGTCGCGGAATCTACGCGGACCCGAGCAAGGTGCGCGACATCGATCATGACGGGAAATACTACAGCGTCCATGGTTGCCACATTTGCGAACCTTCGCCGCAGCGTACGCCGGTGCTATTCCAGGCGGGTGCGTCCGGTCGCGGCACAGACTTCGCGGCGGAGAACGCCGAATGCATCTTCGTGATCGGTGCCAATCCGCAGGTGGCTGGTGACTACGCGCGCACTATCCGCAGCAAAATGGCCAATTACGGGCGTCGCGAAGACGACGTGCGGTGTTTCGCCTATATGAAGATCATCACGGGCAGCACCGAAGCCGAAGCGCGTGCCAAATACGACGGGTATTTCAGTCAGGTGAGCTATGAGGGCGCGCTGGCCCTGCTATGTGCGTGGACGGGTATCGACTTCAGTCAATACGAGCCGGACGAGCCCATCGAGTACATTGAAACGAACGCAGTGCGTACCGTTCTCCACAGCTTTACGGCGGGCGATCCGAGTCGCCGCTGGACGCTGCGGGACGTTGCCCAGTTCGTTGGCATCGGTGGCGCGGGCCCGGTACTGGTGGGTGCACCTGAGCAGATCGCCGATCAGTTGGAAGACTGGATCGCGGCAGGTGTCGACGGCTTCAATCTTTCCTATGCGACCTTACCCGCGACCTACGAGGATTTTATCGAGGGGGTAGTGCCAGTCTTGCAGAAGCGCGGGCGTATGCAGACCCGCTATCAAGCCGGTAGCTTGCGCGAGAAGCTGTTCGAAGGGCGCTCGGCGCGGCTGCAGGCGCCCCATCCGGCGGCGCTGTGTCGGCGACCGTGGTAGGCGCGGCGAGGGTACCGACATTTCCTTTCGGAAGGACGGATATGACATTGATGAAATGCCTCGCGCTTAGCTGCTGACGCTCAACGCCGAGGCCAGACAGATCGATGCGCTCGACACCATTGCCCACACCGATTTCCTGGCCGAAGACGATCATGGCCAGTTTTTCTATGACGTCTACGACGATATATAGGGGCATCGATTGGCCTGGGTAAAAGCTAAGGACCCTGGTCGAAATTCTCTTGTCAACACCGAGGGTGTTCCTGAGTGGTTGCTACAAGGCGCGTTTCGCCGGGAATAGCGCGACTATTCCCAAGAAACGCAACGCCGCAGCGGCCGCTCAGGAGCAGCCGAATGTAAAGATAATTTCGACCAGGGTCCTAAGCTCTGCCCCCCGAACCTCCAGTCCTTGGACCATAAGGCTCCGCTTCTATAGGTCGCCGTCATCTGAGCGGCTCCGTTGTTTCGCCAGCAGATTCGTTGCCGCAGTCTCGATCGCTGGGATCTTATTCTGAACTACATCCCAGACCACATTGAGATCCAGGCCGAAATAATGATGTGCGATTACGTCGCGGAACGCAGCAGCCTTCGCCCATTCGACATCGGGCATCGCGGCGGTCGCTTCCGTGGGCAGGTGTTTGGCGGCTTCGCCGATGACCTCAAGATTGCGAATAACAGCATCGCATACCAATTCGTTGCCATGAAATTTCTCGCGAGTTAGGCCATTAGTGTACTGAGCAATCTTGCGCGCGCTGGCATGGATGTCTTCGAGATAGAACGTCCAGTCACGGGACACGGATCAAGTCCTTTTCGATAATTTTCCGCATACGGGGCTTTATGGAATCTCGGGTTACGAGATCCACGCGTCGAGCAAATAAACTTTCCAGGAAAAACTTCAAATCCATATAACCGTCGAATGTCGGCAGCCCCTCGAACTCAACCAATACATCCACATCACTGTCGTCGCGTAATTCGTTACGGGCCGCCGAACCGAAAACACCAATATTCTTGATACCGAAGCGCTGGCGCGTCGTCTCGAATTGTTCGTTTAGGAGCTTCAATACCGATGACTTATCCATAGCCGTTTACGCCTTAAAAGTAGGAATTAGTATACGCAAATAGGCGATAGTGCAGCTATGGCACATCGTTACTTTGGAGCACGATTTTACCTGCCGATGGCGCGCAGTGCCTGCATGAAATCAACAGGCCTGGCCTTGTTCGTCATGCTGCTCAGCCTCGGTGTCGTCGCCGACGGTTGGGCTGTCGACGCGCAGCATCTCAACAATTCGTCGGCGATGAAGGAGTGCACGGCTTGCGATCGGAGCACTGCAGTAGTGCTTTTCACGGCGCTCGAGAATGCCAATTTGAGCGGCGCAAACTTGCAGGGCGCCAATCTCGCTGACGCCGATCTGTCGACCACTAGCGAGGCCAACCTGGATTTCGGCGAATGGTCGAGCGTGTTCGGCGATGCGAAGGTGACCGCCGCGCTGTTAGACCGGCTGACGCATCACTGCCACATCGTCGAGACCGGCAACGAGTCCAGCCGCTTCACCCGCATACGGCCGAAGCCTGTCGTAAAGTGCCCTGTACGCCGCCGCTGGCGCTAGCCACGATACCTCCTGCGCCATCCCCTTACGCATCAAGGCCAGCCAGCGGGCCGGCCGCTCGCGATAAATTTTTAGCGCCCGCAGCAGCGTGTCGCGCAGGGCGTGGCCTGTGGGCGCTTCGAACACAAAGCCGGTGCCCGCCGCGCCCGCCGTTTCATCGGTGACCGTGTCGGCCAGGCCGCCGATGCGGCGCACGATCGGCACGGTGCCGTAACGCAGACCATAGAGCTGGGTGAGACCACAGGGCTCGAAGCGACTCGGTACCAGGATCGCGTCCGCACCGCCGAACACCCGATGGGAAAGCGCTTCGTCAAACGCCAAGCATGCGGCGATACGGTCGGGCTCTCGCGCCGCGAGGGCGGTAAAGGCTCGCTCTAGACTGGCTTCACCGGTGCCGAGCACGAGTAATTGCAGGTCGGACAAGGCCGGATCTGCAATGGCTTCGAGCAGCAGATCGAGCCCCTTCTGGGCGGTCAATCGTCCTACCACCGCCACCAGTGGGCGCTGGTCGTCATCGGCCAGTCCACATTCGGCACGCAGCGCTCGACGGTTAGCGCGCTTGGCGGCCTGCACGTTACTCGTGTCATAGGACATTGCGAGTGCGCCATCGTGGGCGCTGTCCCACACCGTAGTGTCGACGCCGTTCAAAACACCGATCAGCGTCGCAGCACGTTCGCGCAATACGCCGTCCAGTCCTTCACCGCACTCGGGCTTAAGGATTTCGCGCGCATAGCTGGGCGAGACGGTGGTAATGGCATCGGCATTCAACAACGCGCCCTTCATGAAGGACAGATCGCCATGAAACTCAAGCGCGGCCGGTGTGAGCTGGGCGGCGCGCAGGCCCAACTCCGGCGCGATAGCGAGCGGAAAGCGGCCCTGAAAGGCGAGATTGTGAATGGTGAAGACGGTGCGCACTGCGTTGGCGGGATGCTGGCGCAGATAGACCGGCGCCAACCCGGCATGCCAATCGTGGGCGTGCACCAGCTCGGCACGCCAATCGGGGTCTAGCCCGCCCGCAGCGAGTTGCGCGGCGACGTGGCCGAGCAGGCCAAAGCGCAGGTGATTGTCGTCCCATGGCAAGCCCTGCGCGTTTACATAGGGATTGCCGGCGCGTTCGTAGAGCCACGGTGCATCGATGAGATACAGCGGCAGCGCGCTGCCTGGCAGCGTGGTGCGCAACAAGCGCACTCGCGCCGCGCCAAAAGCCGATCCGAATGGCGCAGCCACCGGCTGCAGCACACCCTGTGCCGCGAGCCTCGCCAGCACCTCGCCATAGCCGGGTAAGAGTAGACGCACGTCACAGCCGGCGGCACGCAGCGCGTTCGGCAGAGCGCCGACCACATCGGCCAGGCCGCCGGTCTTGATCAGCGGATGGACTTCGGCGGCGACGTGCAACACGCGCAACGCTGTGCTCATGGGGCTTGCAGGCGCGCCAGCATCTGACGAGTCACCAAGGTGATGCCGCGTTCGGTGACATGGAAACGCTCGGCGTCGTGACCAGAATTCTCGCCAATGATCATGCCGTCGGGAATGCTGCAACCGTGGTCGATCACGCAGCGATTGAGACGCACGCCACGGCCGATGTCGACTTCCGGCAGCAGCACGGAAGAGGCCACGCTGGCATAGGAATGCACGCGGCATTTGGAGAACAACAGGCTCTTGCTCAATTCACCGCTGATGATGCATCCGCCCGACACTAGCGACTCCAGCGCCATACCGCGACGGTTCTGCCAGTTGTGCACAAACTTGGCCGGCGGTAGCTGTTCCTGGTAGGTCCAGATTGGCCACGCGGTGTCATAGAGGTTGAGCGCCGGCACGGTCGCGGTCAGATCGATATTGGCCTCCCAGTAGGCGTCGATGGTGCCAACATCGCGCCAGTAGGGTTCTCGCCCCGGTTCCAGGCCAACACAGCAGCTATCGAACGACAGTGCACGGGCATCACCGCGCGCCACAACGCTGGGAATCAGATCGCGACCGAAGTCGTGCTCC
>JANLSI010000018.1:0-3610 GCA_031362345.1 Pseudomonadota bacterium | reverse complement strand
CTTTTTACTCATGACGCTGAGTATTTTTACTCAGTGCGTTGAGCTGACGAGTGCACGGCACCGCGCGCCGCATTCGCCGTGCAACGCTCGGCGACCGTACCCAGGCCAAGCCCCCGGCGCCGCCGCTGAAGCAGAGGCCGTTATCGGTGGTGGTCGGCGCCGAATATTTCCATGCGCGCAAGGAACTTGTTGACATCGTGGCTGAGGATGACGACGTCGAACTTGTTGCCGTCACGGTCGCGTACCTGTTCGCTCAGCATGGCCTCGGCGTGAAAGCCGAGGTCCTCGAAGAGCTTGATCGCCGCGGCCTGGTCGGCGGTCATGTGCGCGGTCAGTTTCTCGACGCCGAGCCCGAGCGCGATCGCAAAGCACTCCTGCGTCAACGCGCGCCCAAGCCCCTTGCCGCGCGTCGCGGCGTCGACGACGATGCGCATCTCGCCGACGTGTGGCGACCATGACAGCTCGTCACGAATAATCGCGGCACATCCGCGGACCTGGCCGTTCCGGAGACCGAGCAGCGTGGTGATGCTGCCGTCCGCGATGCTCTGCAACCACGCCGCCATGACCTTGGGGGCCGTAATGTCGCGACGCATGAACAGCAGATCGTGCGGCGGTAGATCGCGCGCAAAGCGTGTAACCGCCGCTTCGTCGTCAGGCCCCATATAGCGTACTTCGAATTCTTCATCCGCCACCGGCAGAATGCGGGGATAGGTCCTTGCGGTGCTTGTGTTCATTCTGAGCGACTCCCTAACCAGGCTTCAAGTTTGGGCCACATCCGCTTGTGCGCATTCGGCCCCGCCACGACGCTCATATGCCCCCCCTTGAGGACCGTTTCTTCCTTATCCGTGGAGCCGACCATTTCGATCAGCGGCTTGGATGCCCCACGTGGCACCATGTGGTCGTGTTCCGCTATCACGTGCAGCACCGGCACCGTGATGGCGCTCAGCTGCACGCGCTGGCCGCCAAGCACGAACTCGCCCTTGACCAGGCGATTTTCCGCGAGCAGCTCTTTGATGAGCTGACGCATGTAGCCGCCTGGCAGCGGCAATGTATTGGATGCCCAACCGTCGAATCGGCGATACTGCGTCACATAGTTGTCATCCCACAGATTGTCCCACAGCCGTATGCGATCGACGATGCGCGAGACCGGCTTGAGCATCGACGCACCCAACAGGAACGCCTCGGCGGGTACGTTGCCGTTGACGTCGATGAACAGATCGAGGTTGAAGTGGTTCGGGTCGGCCAGGTTGCGGTGCAAGGTCATGTGCTCGAAGTCGATCGGTGTCGTGAAGCAGACCAGATTGAGCAGCGGCCCATCCGCAGGTGCCAGTGCTGCATAGCAGGCGGACATTAGCCCCGCCGCGCAGTAACCGACCAGCGAGACCTGGGATTCCCCACTGTCTTTGCACACACGCTCGATCGCGTCGGGGATAAAATTCAGGACGTAATCGTCGAAGGTCAATCTCGCCTCGTCGGCACCCGGCGCGAGCCAGTCCAGCAGGTAGACATCGAAACCGGCTTTGAGTAGAAACTCCACCAGGCTCTGCCCCGGCAGCATGTCCAGTCCGTAGCCGTGGTTGGACGGCGCCATCACCAGCAGCACCGGAACGCGGTAGACCTCGTCCGACAGCGGCAGGTAGTGCAGCACGCGCTGGGTGCCGCGACGGTGCAGCACGTACTTCGGCGTTACACCGACCGGCGGCTCGGGTGCCGTGAGGTAATCGATACCCTTGACGCTACGCTGAAACGCGCGTTCGATTTCGTCGCGGAAGCGCGCGGTAACCGGGATGTCAGGCGACACGGTCTGATTGCTGGCATTCATGATTTCCCCCCCTCAGGCGCGCGATAGCGCTTGGTTCGCGGCATGGGCGCGGCGGTGGCGGTGAGCTTGCTTTGACTGCTCCCCGCGCCACGCTCGACGGCGTCTGCGATGCGACCGAGCTGTTCTTCCATCGCCTGCAACCGCTCACCGAGCGCCCTGATGTCGTCCTTGGTCGGCAAATTCAGTGCATCGAAATAGCGTCCGAGCAACTCCTGGCTCGTTTTCTGAATGCGCAGCGAGGCGCTCATCACGCGGTTCATGTCGCGGCTGAACTCACCGCTGGTCATGACCTGGGTCGCCATCGCGTTAACCCCTTGCTCCCACTGCCCGAGCATTTCCCGCCACAGCGCGGCGGGATCCTTGAGATTGTTTGCGTTCATAGGTCCTCCCCTATCGGTAGAATTTTCGGACATCGTGATCGCGATGACGAGCGAGAATGTCGTCCAGGGTCCGGCCAATCTGAGTGGTCAGGCGAATCTGTTCAACTCGTGGCCAGGTCGATCGCTGCCCGTCGATATAAAGTGCTTCGATCTCCTCCGCTTGTAGATGCCCGAGTATCTTGCGTGGATCAACGAGCCTGAACGACGGCGTCACGTTGATGTCTCCAGTGTACTCCTGCGCATATAAAGAATAGAAAACATTCAGCGCTTTGCTGATGTCCGGCAGGCCGCTCAGATAGTGGCGCGAGAATTTCTCGCTCGCGCGCAGCCACTCTCTGCCTGCATGCCGCCACACGTCCTTGACTGCGGCCGGCCCCCGCCACAGCTCGTCGCTTTTCATTAATGCCAGCGAAAGCGGGTTGGCCTGGCTGACAATGTAGTGATTTACCCCGTACAACCGTGCCAGGCGTTTTGCCGGCAGGTCATCGGTCACCGCGCCGTCGACCCAGTGCCGGCCCGGCAGATACGACTGCGCTTCGCCGTGCACGTTCTTTGCAGTCAGTGTCACCCCGGGGAACACGCCGGGGACCGCGCAGGAGGCTAGAATCGCGGAACGAACGAACACATTCGGCGAGGTGATCGCATTCATCAGCCGAGAGGCTTGATGCTCCTCTACCGTGGCGATTGTGATGTTGATCCGTCGTCCGGTCTTCTCGAATGCCTCCTGGAACGTGACGTGCGGGATGACCTGATCGAGCAGGCGATGCACGTCCGCCTCGGTGATTTGTGGCCTGCGAATCCGCGACTTCTGCCGGTCGAAATGGTGGCGCGAGATGTGTTCCAGCGCACCTGCCGAAAAGAACGACGGCAACTCCTCATCTGTGTGCGTGCCGAGGACCCCCGCGATCATTGCCCCGCCGCTCGATCCCGAGATGACGGTGGGTAGGAGCTGCTGTTCGAAAAGAGTTTTGATCACACCGGAATGAAAATGGACGAGCGATCCGGCGCCACTCAGCATCAGCGCAGAGCGGCCAAAACAACGACTGGCGCGTTCGAAGAAATCGTGCTTGTCCGCCGAGGCAATCGCGCTTTCAGGGAGCGAAGAGATGTATGCGAGACATTGCGTCAGTTCGTCGACGTAATCGACGATGAGCCGCTTGGTGCCGAATTTTGCAAATTCGTGCAGACCGCCGCGACCCATGCCGCCCATATTGCCGTGGATACCTTCGTTGAGAGCGAACAGCAGACCGACATCGTCACCTGCGGAGCGCAGGCCGCGCAGTTCCGCGAGCCGACGCGCGATATCCGCGTAATCGTAGCTTTTCGAGGGGTCCTGGTATTTCCAGGCTTCGTTACCCGACAACCGATCGTGTTCGAGGGCTGCCGTCTTCCACTGCGCGTAGTCGGC
>JANLSI010000877.1:0-2258 GCA_031362345.1 Pseudomonadota bacterium | reverse complement strand
GCAACCCGCATTTCGCGCAGCTCGGCGTCGATATGAGCGCCGGCAACATGGAAGGCAAGGAAACCCGCTTCGGCATTGCCGATTCCAGTTTGTTTGCCACCATCACCACGCTGGCGTCCTGCGGCGCCGTCAATGCCATGCCCGATTCCTTCACGCCGCTCGGCGGCTTTGTGACCTTGTGGAACATGATGCTCGGCGAAGTCGTGTTCGGCGACGGCGAGGCGCCGGCTGGATTCATCCTGTCCGTCGCGCTGTGGCTGTGGTTCACGGTCTTGTTCGCCAACTTCGCCGAAGCGCTGGCCGAAGGCCGCAGCAAGGCGCAGGCCGCATCGTTACGCGGACTCAAGCAGGAAATGTCGGCGTGCAAACTGGCCGCGCCTAGCCCTGCAGCGCAGCACAGCATCGTGCGCGCTACCGATCTGCGTAAGGGCGACTTCGTGCTGGTGCAGGCCGGTGAACCGATACCGGCCGATGGCGAGGTGGTGGAAGGCGTGGCCTCGGTCGACGAGTCGGCCATCACCGGCGAATCGGCACCGGTCATACGCGAAGGCGGCGGCGATTTCTCGGCCGTCACCGGCAGTACCCGCGTGTTGTCCGACTGGCTGGTCGTCCGCGTCACGGTCAATCCCGGCGAGACCTTTGTCGATCGCATGATCGCGATGGTGGAAAGCGCTAAGCGTCAGAAGACGCCGAACGAGATAGCGCTCACCATTCTGTTGGTGGCACTGACGATCGTGTTTCTGGTCGTCACTGTCACGCTGTTGCCCTATTCGACCTTCAGCGTGCAGGTGGCTGCGGCCGGCAGGCCAGTCAGTCTTACGGTACTGATCGCGCTGCTGGTGTGTCTCATTCCGACCACGATAGCCGGTCTGTTGTCGGCCATAGGCGTGGCCGGCATGAGTCGCATGATGCAGGCCAATGTCATCGCGACCTCGGGTCGTGCGGTGGAAGCGGCCGGCGACGTCGATGTCTTGCTGCTCGATAAGACCGGCACCATCACGCTCGGCAATCGCCAGGCCGCTGCCTTTGTGCCCGCCGACAACGTCACCGAGAGCAGCCTGGCGGACGCCGCCCAGCTCGCCTCGCTCGCCGACGAAACACCTGAAGGTCGCAGCATCGTGGTGTTGGCTAAGCAGAAATACAATCTGCGCGAACGCGACATCAAAGCCCTGGGCGCGCAGTTCGTGCACTTCTCGGCCCACACTCGTATGAGCGGCGTCGATGTGCACGGTCGCCAGATCCGCAAGGGTTCGCTGGACGCCATCCGCAAGCACATCGAGGCACTCGGTGGCCGGTTTCCGCAGACCGTACTGACCGTATCACCGGCGACAACCGCCTCACTGCGGCCGCCATCGCGGCTGAAGCGGGTGTCGATGATTTCCTCGCCGAAGCTACCCCGGAGGCCAAGCTCGCGCTGATCCGTGAGCATCAGGCCGAAGGACGTCTGGTCGCGATGACGGGCGACGCGGTACCAATGATGCGCCGGCACTGGCCCAGGCCGACGTCGCAGTGGCCATGAACACCGGCACGCAGGCGGCCAAGGACGCCGGCAATATGGTCGATCTGGATTCCAATCCGACCAAGCTCATCGAAGTGGTGGAAACCGGCAAGCAGATGCTGATGACGCGCGGCGCACTCACCACCTTCAGTGTCGCGAACGATATCGCCAAATATTTCGCGATCATTCCGGCCGTCTTCGTCAGCACTTATCCGCAGCTCGGTGCGTTGAACGTTATGCACCTCGCCAGCCCGAACTCCGCCATCCTGTCGGCCGTCATCTTTAACGCGCTGCTCATCGCCGCCGGCGGTCTGGCCTGATTCGAGGACCACAGCATGAAGACCCTTTTACGTCCGGCACTGAGCTTGTTGGTGATACTCTCGATCGTGACCGGCATCGCCTATCCGCTCGCGGTGACGCTAGTCGCGCAGAGCCTGTTCCCGATGGCCGCCCATGGCAGTTTGATCCTGCGCGACGGCAAGCCCTCAGGCTCGCGCCTGATCGGCCAGCACTTCAGCGACCCGAAATACTTCTGGGGTCGGCCGTCCGCTACGGCTGGCTGGCCAAATAACGGCCTGGCATCGGGCGGATCCAATCAAGGGCCTTCGAATCCCGCGCTGGTGGACGCGGTGAAACAGCGCGTCGATGCATTGCGCCGCGCCGATCCGGATCAGAAAGGTCTCATACCGCTGGATCTGGTCAGCGCATCCGCGAGCGGACTCGATCCCGATATCAGTCCGGCGGCGGCGCGGTATCAGGC
>JANLSI010000875.1:0-1692 GCA_031362345.1 Pseudomonadota bacterium | reverse complement strand
CCCATCAATTGCAAAGCGGTATAACAAGCCTTGTTGGCAGCCTCGCTCGCGAACAGCTTGGCCATCGAGGCGGCCTTGGCATAGGGCAGGCCGATCTGTTTCTGGAAGGCGGCGTTCATGAGCAGCAGGCGCGCGGCTTCGAGTTCGGTGTAGGTATCGGCGAGCATCCATTGCACGCCCTGGAAGTCGGCGATGCGACGGCCGAACTGTTCGCGCTCGGTGATATAACGACGCGCGATGTCGATGGCAGCGCTGCCGACACCCAGTGCCAGCGAGCCGATGCCGATGCGTCCGCCGGTTAATTCGCCCACCGCGATACGGAAGCCATCGTTTTCACGACCCAGCATGGCGCTGGCCGGCACGCGACAATCCTCGAATATGACCGGGTTGGTACTGGAGCCGCGCTGACCCATCTTGTGTTCGTGCGGGCCGATGGCGAGGCCAGGCGTCGCGGCTTCGACCAGAAAGCAGGAAATGCCCTTGCCCGGCGCAGCCTGGGTGTCGGTGACGGCCCACACCACGAACACGCCGGCGTACTCGGCGTTCGAGATCCACATTTTGGTGCCGTTCAAGACATAGTCCTCGCCGTCGCGCCGCGCGCGGGTTTTCATCGCCGACGGATCGGAGCCCGCACCGGCTTCCGACAAACAGAAGCCGGCGGCGGGATATTCGCCCGTGCAGATGCGCTCGATGTAGGCGCGCTTCTGCGCTTCATTGCCGATGGTCTGGATGACTTCGGCGACCAGGTTGTTGACTGACATGGCGACCGCAGTCGAGGCGCAGGCGCGCGCTACTTCGGTGATGGCGAGGCTGAAGGCCACCACACCAGCGCCACTGCCGCCGTATTCAGGCAGCACGTTGAGCCCCATGAAGCCGAGTTCGGCGAGCTGTTTCAGGTTGTTGAGATAGGTGGGTCGGTAGGCCGGTTCTTCGACCCGTGCGGCGACCGGGCCCAGTTCCGATTCGGCGAAGCGTCGCGCAGTGTCCTGGATGAGTTGCTGTTCTTCGGTGAGCGCGAGATGCATGCAGATTGCCAGTGCGGTAAGGGTGCCGGAATAGTGCCGCAGGGAACTACAAAAGACCATCTGCGGCCTACGCCGCCGGCGTGCGTGCTTATTTGCTGATGGCGTCGAGCATGGGCTTGAAGGTGGCGAGATCCCAATAGTCGCACCAGCGCACGATCAAACTCTCGCGCAATACGAAGACACCGGCCACTGGCAACACCACACGCAGATTACGTCGCTCCCAGACTTCGGTGCGGGCATTCATGACGGTGTCGCCTTCGGCCACCTGATGATGAATATCAAGCGAAGTGAGCGTGCAATGGGTACCGTCGACGAAGGGCTGCAGGAATTCCTGCACGGCGCGTGCGCCACGCATCGGTTCCCAGGGCATGTTTTGATAGAAGACGTCGTTGCTGAGGTGACGAGCGGCCAGCGCCATGTCGCCAGTGACGAGGCTCTGACAGAAGCGGCGGACTGTTTCGGTGTTGCTGGCGGTCATGGTGGCTGTGGTCGGATGCGCAGTGGCCAATGCCAAAGTCTGCGCAGTCGCGCGCCGAGCGTCAATCGCCAGGGCGAGCGCCCCCTCGTGGTTCAAGGAAGTCTCGCGCGACAATCTGCCGCGCGAGACTTACTGTGCCTCGGCTACCTCTCAGCCAGCAGATGCCGAGCGCTCAGCAAGCGTTCGTGT
>JANLSI010000857.1:0-12273 GCA_031362345.1 Pseudomonadota bacterium | reverse complement strand
CTCGGCGGGCGCGCCGCCGAGCGCCCCGGTGATGCGCGCATGCAGGTAGTCTTCGCCATAGCTGGTGCGATCGTCGATAGGCAACTGATAGGTCGCCCCCAGCGCCATCCCGCGCGGCACGATGGAGACCCGGTGCACCGGATCGCTGCCGGGCACTAACAGCGCGATCAGCGTGTGTCCTGCTTCGTGATAGGCGGTGCGCTGGCGGTCGGCGGCCGTAAGCAGGATATGGCGCGCCGGTCCCAAGCTGATCTTCTGCATCGCTTCGGCAAAATCTTCCGCGCCGACCGCATCGGCGTTGCGGCGCGCGGCGAGCAGGGCCGCTTCGTTGACCAGGTTGCGCAATTCGGCACCGACCAAGCCCGGCGTTTCCGCCGCAACGCGATCTAATGACACCTCGGATGCCAAGGGCACGCGCTTGGCGTGGATAGCGAGGATGGCGGCGCGCCCAGCGCGATCGGGACGTTGCACCATCACTCGACGATCGAAGCGACCCGGTCTGAGCAAGGCCAGATCGAGTACATCCGCGCGGTTGGTGGCGGCCAGCACGATGACCCCTTCGCGGGCATCGAAGCCGTCCATCTCGGTGAGGATTTGATTCAAGGTCTGCTCGCGCTCGTCGTGACCGCCGAGCTGGCTGCCACGACCGCGGGCGCGACCGATGGCGTCGAGCTCATCGATAAAAATGATCGAGGGCGCGGCGGCGCGCGCCTCTTTGAACAGGTCGCGCACGCGGGCCGCACCCACGCCGACGATCATTTCTATGAATTCCGAAGCGCTGAGACTGAAGAATGGCACACCCGCCTGGCCCGCCACCGCGCGCGCCAGCAGAGTCTTACCGGTGCCCGGTGCGCCGACCAGTAAAACCCCCTTGGGCATGGTACCGCCGAGACGTTCGTACTTGGTCGGATGCTTGAGAAAGTCGACCACTTCGATCAGTTCGTTCTCGGCTTCGTCGATACCGGCAACGTCATCGAAAGTAATGGCTTGCTGTTCCTCACCATAACGTTTGGCGCGACTGCGCCCCAGACTGAACAGGCCGCCGCTGGCGCTGCGACGGCTGATCCAGACGAAGACGCCAATCAATAACAGGGTCGGCCCGAAGCCGAGAATAAGATCGAACCAGGACGAATTGCGTTGATCGGTCGCTTCCACCACCACGCCCTTGGTCTCAAGCAGCGACTCCAGGCCGGCATCGGCAAAAGTCGGACGCTGGGTCTTGAAGCTGACGATGTTCTCGACCTTGATCTTGGCCGCCGGCGCGGTGGTGCGCGCTGCGTTTGCCGTCGGCGGATAAACCACTTCGTGTTTGAAACGACCTTCCAAGGCGTCGCCGACACTGCTCAAAGTCTCGACATTGCCGGCCGCAACCTGCTGCTTGAAAAACGTGTAGGACACCGTACGCAGCGCTGCTTGGGGAAAGAAAACATGGGTGAAGATGAGATTGCCAAGCGCGAACAGCGCGATGATCAACCACCAACGCTGAGACTGTCCGGGGCGCTTCAGCACGCTGGCAGTAGCGGGCGGCAAAGCTTTGTCGGGTGCGGCCGCGCTGCCCTCAGGCACCGCAGTGTCGATGTCACGGTCTTTGTTACTGTTGGTCGCGGGCGCGCTCGCGGCTAAGGCGCGGTTCGGCATAACGGCCTCGTAGGATTTATCGCCCGCGCTACCATCTCGTCGTGTAAAAGCGCGGTGTTGTGCATCACTCACCGTGGCAGCTCGCTGGTGGTTTGTATGTGCGCTGGAACACGCCGCCTCATTTGCACGAGGCAGCGTGGGCGCATTTATGTCGTTGAAGGTGGGCTGCCGCACCTACAGCACGGCAATAAGCCCCTAGCATGCAGCGCTGATCGGGTCTGTAACGAGACCACCGAGTAGACGCATGAAGGTATGGCTCGGCACTAGCCCCCGCGCACTGCCGCTGAAAAAAATAACACTATCGCCCGCGCCATGCCGCGCTAGCCCACGGAGCCGACCATGCAGCAAGCCTCATATGCGCACACCAAGAATGCCGAATTCGTTTGTGACTTCGTCAGCAGTGCTGCGCGCAAACGCTTCGCTCCCAAAGCGACCATCGTCGGCCAAGGCGATGTGTCGCGGGATTTGTTCTTCATCGTCAGTGGCTCGGTCACGTTCAGACTCGACACCCCGAGCGGTCATGATTTCGCGCTGGCGATGGCCAATGCCGGTGAGTTTTTCGGCGAAACAGGTCTGTTCGAAACCGCCGCCGTCAATGGTTGGCGGGTGCGGGCCCGCACCGTCTGCGATGTCGCTTTCATCAGTCACGCCCAGCTGCACAGCCAGCCGCGACTGCGCGCCGGTCTATGGCCCATGCTCACTGCGCAACTGGCGGCACGCCTCGATACGCTGCAGAGGAAAACCGGCGAGATGGCCTTTTGCGACGCGCTGGCACGGGTCGCCAGCGCATTGCGCGATCTCGCTAACGCACCTGATGCGCGACCGCACCCCGATGGCCGTGCGATCACCGTGACCCGCGTGGAGCTGGCCTCGATGGCCGGTGCCTCGCGTGAGGCGGTGGGGCGGATATTGATGCGCCTCGAACAGCAGGGCACCATCCGCGTGAAGGGGCGTTCGATGATCGTGCTCACAGCGCCCGAGTGCCGTGCACGGGTCATGCCGCTCTCACCTGCTCGCGAGTATGGTCGTGTGCCGGCCATGGCGGGAGCCTACGCGACCCCCACTGTTTGAAGGAGATCGAGGTCATCGTGAAAACTAGCAATGTGTTCAAATGCGGTGCCAATGGTTTGGCGATACTCGTGATCGGCAGCGCCTTGAGCGCATGTTCGCCGACGGTGAAGGTGGAAGCACCGAAGGAGCCGATCACCATCAATCTCAACATCAAGCTCGATGCCGACGTGCGCATCAAGCTCGAGCAACAGGCGAAAGACGACGTCGCCACCAAACCGATTTTCTAGGGTGGTTGCGATGTACAGGACATTCCTCATGTCGAAGACAGTCAAGTTCAGTCTGGCGGCTTGCGTCAGCGCAGTGCTGCTGCTGGGTGGCAATGCCTATGCCGAAGAGCGCCCGCTCGACGCACCGCGCGCGCAAGGATTGATCGGCGAACGCTACGACGGTTACGCGCTGGTGCACGACGCGCAAGCGAGTGCCGAGATCCACGCCCTGGTGGAAAAGACCAATGGCGAGCGGCGCAAAGTCTACGAGACTCAGGCGAGCTCGACAGGTGCCCCGGTCGCGGAGGTCGGCAAGGTCTATGCGGCCGAGATTCTGCAGAAGGCGCCCGCCGGTACGTGGCAGCAGGGTGCGGACGGCCGCTGGACGCAGAAATAAGCGCAGCAGAGCTGTGCGCGATTGCCACCGGCGATCGACGCTGCTTGTGGCGCCGCTTGGCGGCGCCATTCTGCTCAGACGTTGCGACCCGTGACATCCAGACCGATGCCGAGAAAGCCGCTGAACCCACCCTCGTCATCGAACACGGGTTCGCCACTGATGCAATAGCGCGCCTCGCGGCCGTCTGGCAGCACAGCCATACAGGCAAAGTCACAGAACGACCATTGGGCCGCGATCTCGGCTTTGAGCCGCGCCCATTCCTCATCGCTGACGCGCAGGTGAGGCAGTTCCCACAGTCGTTTACCGAGGATGTCACTGACGCCAGCCACACCGGCGTCCGTGGTGGCAATGAAGCGTAGTTCGCGGTCGGTTTCCCAGTGCCAGTCACAACCCAGCGCGGTGAAACGGCGATAACGCTGCTCACTATGGCGCCGCTGCGCGTCTGCGGCATCGCGACGCAGGAAATGGCCGAGCAGCGCGCCGATCTTGAGGACCGTCTGCAAGGCGCGTTCATCGGGTTCGCGCACTGTCGAATCGCTGGCAAAGGCCAGCACGCCGTAACTGGCATCATCGACGCGCACCGGAAACATGAAATTGCCGCGCATGCCGATCTCGTGGGGCAAAGCGGTCGCCATGCGCGGGTCGCGCAATGGGTCGCGTATCCATAGCGGTTGATTGGCCTGTTGCACTCGCCCAGCCAGACCGGCGTCCGCACGGAATCTCGTCCGTGGTGATTTCGCCAGAAAATTTTCTACGTCGACATTGGCGCGACCCCACTGCGCAGTAAGGCCGAGGGTCAGCGAGGACGGATCGAATTCGAAAAACTGACCGCAATCCCATTGCTGTGCCTCACAGCAGGCCTGTAGCACAGTCGACAGAGTCGCCGCTTTGTCGCTGCCACTCGCCAGGCAAGCGGCCACGCTGCTCTCAAGCGCCAGCCACTGCGCGACGCGCTTTCTTGCGCTGATGTCGTCGTAGGCCAGCATGGTCCGTGTCGCGCCGTCGTGTCGCAACTTGCTGGCCGAAACCATGAACCAGCGTGGTCCCGTCGCGGAGTCGAAATCCTGCTCGAAACAAAACAGCTCGCGTTCACCACCCGCCACCTGGGCGAGGCCGACGGCCACCACGCCGCGCTGCGACGGTGTGAGTCGCTCGTCATGGGCGCAGGCGCTGAGATAGTGCCCGCCCTCCGCCAGGCCCGGTCCGCCGAGCTCGACTAAGGTCCACCAGCTGGCATTGGTCGTCTCGATGATGCCATTGACATCGAGCACGCAAACCGGCACCGCCAGAGCGTTCAAGGCCGCACGTTCGAATTGTCTGCTCTGCGCGAGATTCCATTGCGCTATCTTGCGCGGCGTGATGTCGCGCGTGATACCTCGATAGCCGGTAAATTGGCCGTCGGCATCGAACCTCGGTTCGCCGCTGATGCTGATATGGCGGGGCTGGCCGTCGCTGCCCTCGTAACTCAGTTCGAGGTCGCGAAACACGGCGCGCCATTCCAACTGTGTGCGATGGGTCTGCCAGTCGGTAGCGCTGTGGTTCTCAAAGGGCAGTTCCCACAGCGCGCGTCCCGGCGTCAAGGGGCCCGTCTCGATACCCATGCCCGTGCCGCTATAGACCGTGACGCGATAGTTCTCGTCCTGTTCCCAATAGCCGTCGGACGCGAGCTTAACCAGGCTGTTAAAAAAGGACTCCTGCGCGAGCAGGGCGCTCTGCGCTTGGGGCAGCAGAATCGCGCGGCCGGTGGTGGAGTCGAGGATCGCATCCACTTCGCCGAGTTCGATGGCGCGACGTTCCTTTTTGCCGCGCACAAGACGCAGGATGGTCGCTTCGAATTTGGGAGTCGCGGCGTTGTTGAGCTTGGTCCGCGCCTCTGCGATCGACGCTTCCTTGTTGGTGTTCATGTGATTCCCAGGGCGCTGAGCACGCTGTTGCGGTCGTTGAGATTACCGACGATGCGGACCGCCGGCGGCGGCGCACTGCGCGCCAGACTGGGCGTGACCAGGATGCCATCGGCCAACGCCCGCAGTGGTGTCTCAAGAACATTGACGATTTCGAGGGTGAAGCGACCGACCAGAAACTCCGCACAGATGGCCGCCAGATTGGCCACCGCTAGCTGCGAGTTGGGAGCGTTACCGGCGACATACAAACACATCGCAATCGTAGTGGGCTCGCTGTCGGCTGCGGCCCTGGACTTCGGCTTGAGTATTCTTTTGCTCATTGCTTGTTACCTGCCCCGCTCATCGGCACCGTTATCGGCACGGGCTGCGAGATATCCAGAGCTTTGGCACTCTTGCTCGGGCGTGGCGCGCGATCTGCGCTGCGCAGCCTGCGTAATTCGGTCTTGTGATCGCCGGACGACACAATGCGCGCATCGTTGATAGTGGCGAGTGTCTTTAACTCGGCCAGCTGGTATTCGAGCTCCATCTGCAGTGCGGTGATGCGCGCCCGCGTCTCTGCCTCGGCCACATGCAGCTGCGCGCGTTTGCGTTCAAATTCGGCGCGTTGGGCCAGTGCCAGGAGGTGCTCCTCGTGCTCCTTTTCCCAGCGCAGTGCACCCATCAATACTTCGCCGCCGGCGGTATAGACATCCGCCAGCATCGGGCCGTCGTCGCTCAGAACCAATTCGCGAACCTGGTTGGAATGCCAGGTACCCCGTGACTTGATGATAGTCAGGGCACGATTACGCTCGCCGCCGTGGATCAGATAAGAGAGATGAATCCAGCTATCGGCGATGGCCGAAACCTGCAGCTCAGTGGCCTCCGTATGCGGATCGTCGCCTTCGTTGATGGAAGTCAACATCACCGTGATCTTCTCGTCTTTGATCATATAGATGAGACGGTTGGCGACGGCGCGCGCGGTATTCAGTGAACCGGCTTTGGTGATCGCCGACAGCGGGTCTATCACCATGCACTGCGGCTGGTGCTCGCGGATCAGCGTCTTCATCTTGAGCAGATGGTCCTCCGCGCCTATCGACTCGGTGCGCCCCGAGTACATGCGCAACAAGCCAGATTTGACATGGGGTGCCAGTGCGATGCCAACCGACGATAAGTTGCGCTGTATGGGTTCGGCGCCTTCGTCAAAGCTCACGTAGAGGGTGCGTTCGCCCCGTTGGCAGGCGGTTTCGGCGAACTTGCCGGCGAGGGTCGTCTTGGATGTCCCCGGCACCCCGGTGATGAGCGTACTGCTGCCGCGAAACAAGCCGCCGCCGAGCAAGGTATCGAGACGCTCGAAACCGGCGGACACGCGCTCGGTTGAGGCGGTGTGGTGGATCTCCGTAGGTTCGGGCCCACCGACTTCCATGCCGTGGGGTCCGAAACTGACCGGATACTCGCCGGCCACGAAATCCGACCCACGATATTTGGCGATCTGAATGCGATGCAGAGGCACACCATATTCCAAGCGCCGGCTCAGGCTGACCACGCAATCGGACATGAATTGCAGGTTGTCGTGGTGGCCACCGCGCGAGACGTCCGCTTCGGACTTGGCGGTGACGATGGCGGTTAAATCCTTGCTCGCCAGCCAGTCACGTATGCGATAGACCTCGCGCATTGCCGCCAGCGGGTCGTTCAGCAGGCGCAGCAGAACATCGAGACCGTCAAAAACTATCCAGCGCGCGTTCATGGCCCGTGCCTTGGCTTCGAGCATGGCGAGCATACCGCGCAGATCGAAATCCCCGATGTGGACATCGTCCGGTGACAGGCGCGCTTCGAAGAAGAATAGTTTGGTCTTCAACAGACCGGGCAGATTCCATTGAAAGCCGGCCGCATCGGCCATGATCTGAAGCGCGGGCTCCTCGAAGGCGACAAATATTCCGGCTTCGTCGCGCAAGCGCGCAGCGTTGACCAGGGTCTGTAGGGCAAACAGCGTTTTACCGGTACCGGGCCCACCGCTCACCAGGCTGGTACGCCTGGCCGTCAAGCCACCATGACTCAAGGCGTCGAAGCCCGCGATGCCCGTCGCGACTTTGTTCGGTCGCGGTGTCGACCCTGTGCTTAGTGCTTTTTTAGCCATTGAATTTCCGGTCCTGGTGGTCGTTGCGGGCACCTTGGTTGTTACTCATTCCGCCGAGCGTGAATGGTCGGCCGCGAGAGAGGGGCAGCCGCACCCTCTGCTGATCGCGCTGTCGCCTGCGCCGGCGCCTATAACTTTTGCGTCGGCCGTCTGTTCGTTAGGCCACCGAACGGTGCAGCGGACCCGCCGTCGGGCCGACGCTGCGCGGCTGTCAGCGCAGATCCAAGGGGAAAAACAAGCTGATACCCGGCGACTGACGCGGCGCGTAATAGACCGGTGGCGGTACATAGACGGGCTGCGAATAGAAATAGGGCTGCGGGTAGGCCGGTTGATAGCTGTAGCCGTAGTCGCGGGCACGCCACTCACGGTGACGGTAGCCGTGCTCGTGATCATCACTGCGCTGCTCATGGCGGTCGTGACCGCGACCGCGACCACGACCTCGATCATGGTCGTCGTCGTCGGCCACCGCAGGCGTTATCGAGAGGCCCGCCAGCCCCGCTGCGAGGAAAGCGGCGAAGCACAGGATGCGGCGACGGTCGCCGCGCGCTTGTTTGACGAAAGGGGCGTTGAACATCATGGCTAGTCCTTGTGGGGCGCTTACTTCGCGGCCGAGGTCTTGCTGGCGGCCTCATTGCCGCCCTGTGCGCGTTCGCCTTCGCGAAACAGCAGGTCGGCCTGCTTCTTCTGGGCGTCAGACATGGCGCTGTAGAGCGTGCTGAACGCCGGCGTCAGCTTTTTGATGCCATCGGCATGAGCCTCGCTGATGTCGCCATAGGACTTCAGATCTTCGACTGCGCTGACTTCGGTGGCATGGTCCACGCGCAACTGCGTGAGCTTGTCCATGGTGACGGCGTTGTCCCGCATGATCGTCGCGACGACCGTCCATTGCGCTTCCTGGGCTGGCTGGATGGCCAGACGTGTATGCATGTCTTTAATGCGCAGCTCGGCGCGATCTTCATGTTCATCGCTATCGGCGGCGAAAACGACCACCGGGGCGACCGCCAGTGTGGTGGCCAGTAGGGTAGCGGCAATATGGCTTCGGATTACGGCAAATCTTAGCGGGTGTCGGGTCATGGCTAGTTCCTGCTGGTGGTTGACGGGCGCGTGTCCGGCATCGGTCTCAGCACGGTTCGCGCCCAAACATCCTCTGCCCGTTTTACGCTCGGCACCGTTCGCTACAACGCTTATCTGCCCATATCGCTTGACGAATCTCGTCGGTCCATTTCTATGTGTCGCGCCGAACTGAATGTCGCGCGTGGTGATGACACCCTGCAGGCCGTTTATCCAAGGAAAAATGACATGACAACCAGAACGATATTGGCGTTCGCCATAACGGCGGCGATGGGTGCTTCGATAACCGCTGTATCCGCAGCGGATGGTGATTCCGATCGGGCTCATCCCAAAGAGTTCGTGTCGGACTCGGCGATTACGACCAAGATCAAGACCAAGCTCGCCACCGACCATATCACCAGCCTCGGACGCATCCATGTCGACACCGACAAGGACGGCGTGGTGTGGTTGAGCGGTACGGCGCGCACTCAGGAAGCGATTAATAATGCGGTGGCGATGGCGAAAGCGACCGAGAATGTTAGAGCCGTGCAGAGCGATATTCGCCTACGCACCGACGACTGATGTTGGTGGCTGCGATAGCATGAAACGGTGTGGCGCACCTCGCCTCAGGTGGGATGCGTCGCTTCACCGGGCGCCAGCGCGCCGCGATACCTGGCGAGGACGGCGGTCAACCATTGCGCGCTGGCCACGAGCGCGCCGCCCGCGCATCGCAGGCCATAGGGCTGGCCACTAAAACTACTCTTACTCGCTGCTTTGGCGATGAAATCCTCGGCCGTGTCGATCTGGCCTGCGGCCGACAGCAGTTGATACTTGTTGCGCAGATGAGTAGCCGCCTGGCGGGCGTCATACCAACGGCCATTGCGTAGGAATTCGCAGCTGGAACTCTCTACGGCGTCGAGCAGATGCGTGATCTCGGCGCGTGTCGTCGTCGATTGCGCAGCCATGACCCCGGGTAGCAGGGCCAGCCAGGTGATGACGGCGAGCAGCACAGCGTAGCGATTTTTCACAGTTCACTTTCTATCGGCAGCAAGGCCAGCAGGCGCACCATCAGGCGATGCCAGCGACGGCGCGCCGGCTCATGCCAGTATTCGACCATCTGACCGGCTTCCCTGGTCTGCCATATCAGGCCAGGCGCGTCGCCGGGATGATGTGCGCGCAAGGCAAGCACATAGGAATTCTGGGGCTCGGTCATGGCTTCGAAACGCTCGGCGGTCTGTTGCGCCAGCAGCGGACTGTCGATCATGACGCCGATCTCGGTATTCAAATGCTTCGAGCGCTGATCGAAATTCATCGACCCGATGAATAAGCGCTGACGATCGAAGATGTAGAGCTTGGCGTGCAGGGCGTAGTTGCCGTAGCTGGACATCGTGTTGGTTTGCCCACTGCCACGGGCATAGCTCAACAACGAACGGACCTCGTTGAGTTCGACACCCCGCTCCAGCAGGGCGGCCCGATAGGGCGCGTAACCGGAGTGTGCCAGCAACATCGACGCGGATTCTAGTGAATTGGTCAGCACCCGCACCCGCACATGACGGCTGCGTAGCTCAGCAAATAGCTGCAGTTCCGCTTCCAGCGGCACGAAATAGGGCGTCACCACGATGAGCTCCGTTTGCACGGCACGGGCGGCCTCTGTCACTTCCGGCATCAGCAGGCGGCCGGCCGCAGACCCGGATACCACCTGCCGTTTGCCTGGGCTGTCACTTAAGACCTCGGCGCGGGCCCATACCAGTGGTAAGCGTCCCGACAGCATGCCTGCATAGGGCTCTCCGGATGCGAGCTTCAGACCGTAGTCAACGCCGTCGGTCTGCAGGGTATCGAGTTCGGGGGCATGACGCTTGCTCTTGCGCCGCTGCTCGTGTTGGCCCGGCGGTGAGCCCTTGGCCAGCGCTGACAGCGCTGGCGCCGGGATCGCGAGAGGACTATTCCAGAACTCATCAAAGGACGCCGAAAGCGTGGTAACCAGCGGTCCGACCACAAATACGTCGTCGTCGGCGAACTGCGATTCGGGATCCATTTGAAAATACTGGTTACCGATATTACGGCCACCCACCATCGCGACCGCATTGTCGACCACCAGCAGCTTGTTGTGCATGCGATAGTCAAGCCGCGCGTGCTTGAACAGATATTCAAGGCCGCGCAGGGTCGATGAGTGGCCACGATAGGCGAATGGATTGAAGACACGCACTTCGATCATGGGATGCTCATCGAGGGCCATCACCCGCTCGTCACCGCTGACGGACTCGCCATCGTCCACCAGCAGTCGTATGCGCACGCCGCGCTCAGCGGCGCGCAGTAGGGCGGCGTTTAATAGCCGGCCGGTTTCGTCGCCGCGATAGATGTAGTACTGCAGGTCGAGGGTCTTTTCCGCAGTGTCGATGATTTGTGCGCGGGTCAGAAAGCCGTCAACGCCAACCGACACGATACGAAAGCCGGACAGGCCGGGATGCTCACTGCCGAGTGTGGCAACGCGCGCGCCGAGACGAGTACTGTGCGGATCCACCAGGGCGGTCGAGGCGTTCCTGACGTAGTCGGCGCCGGGCGGCAAGCCGGCGCACCCCGCCAAGGTCATGACAAAGAGCGACCACAGCAGGCCGAGCCGCAGCCCGTGCCGCACGCTGTGATTGGATCCTCGGATAAGCGGCGCGGCGATCGGCAGGGGCCTTTAATCGATTTAGGACAACGGTTCGTATTTTCGCAGTTGGGCGGCTGCGTACAGTGCGGTGTCGCACCGATTGCGAGGCGTTAGCAGCGCACATTCCGGCATACCCGCCTCGCGTGCCGCCGGGCTTGCGGCACGCACGGAACCTCCGATGCGGAATGCACACCGTCTTGATCGGCGACTCTCACCCACGGCAAGGAAATTCTATCGATGCGGATCGTGATCAAGGATTTTCGTGTTCCCGCCGGCCGCACCCTTGATCTGCACCAGCGACCAACCTGCATCGAGCCGGTTTACAAATCGAAGAAGCATTACAAACACTTGCTGCGCGAACATGTCGACTGCCTCAGTGGGCTACAGCAGTTGCTGTATGCCTCCAATCGCCACGCGATACTGTTGATATTTCAGGCCATGGATGCTGCCGGTAAGGACGGCGCCATCAAACATGTGATGTCCGGCGTTAATCCGCAGGGCTGTCAGGTATTCAGCTTCAAGCATCCTAGCGCGACCGAGCTACAGCACGATTTTCTGTGGCGCACCACACGCGATTTGCCCGAACGCGGGCGCATCGGCATCTTCAATCGGTCCTATTACGAAGAGGTGCTGGTTACGCGCGTGCATCCGGCGATTCTCGTCGCCGAGGGTCTGCCCGAGCCGTCCCACGACGCTCAAGCGGTCTGGCGTGCGCGTTACCAATCGATCGCCGATCTTGAGCGACACCTGTCGGACAATGGCACCGTGATTATCAAGTTTTATCTGCATATTTCCAAGGAAGAGCAGCGCAAGCGCTTCATCGATCGCATCGACGACCCGCACAAGAGTTGGAAGATGAGCCTCGCCGATCTCGAAGAACGCAACTCATGGAAAAGCTATCTACAAGCCTATGAGGAAGCGCTGGCCGCGACCAGCACCGAACGTTCGCCTTGGTATGTGGTGCCTGCCGATGATAAGAAGAGTACGCGCTTGATAGTGTCGCGCATCCTGGTCGACAGAATGGAGAACCTGCACATGCGCTATCCGGCCGTGAGTCCCGAGCGCGAGAAAGAGCTGGAGGCCATGCGCGCGCGGCTGGCGCCCTAAGGACCCTGGTCAAAATTATCTTTACATTCGGCTGTTCGTGAGCGGCCGCGGCGGCGTTGCATTTCTTGGCAATAGCCCCGCTATTGCCGGCGAAACGCGCCTTGCCGCAACCACTCACGAACACCCTCGGTGTTGAC